>CANRLU010000005.1 GCA_947631535.1 uncultured Clostridia bacterium
CATTGCCTGCTTTGCTATGCTTTTTTCTTCTTCATATATTTTTTCATTTTTCCTATTGACTTTTATTTGCAGGTTTCGAATGATTTGTGGTTACTTCATTCTACCAGAAGTGCGGGAACATGTCTATTTTTTGCACGAATTTTCTTTTTGCGAAAAATAGTGTACCTTATCGAAAGTTCAGATGCTTTTAAAATGTGTATTCTACCCCTTGACAAAAGCGGTCTGAAGACTGGACATCTGAGAGTATTAGTGAGTACAACTTCAAGATGCTGTCGCGGAAATATCAAGCTGAACAGCAAGAACTGGCTGAGAAGATTGACAAACTTAGAGCCGAACTCGCGACTGAAAAGCAAACAACCGCCGACGCTGAAAAGTGGATTGCTTTAATCAAGCAATACTCCGAGCCCACAGAACTGACTGCCGAAATGCTCAACACGCTCATTGAGAAAATAGTCGTACACGAAGCGGCAAAAGATTCCGATGATACCAGAACCCAAGAAATTGAAATATTTTACCGATTCGTAGGTAAAATTGATTAAAACGCAAACGCGCGCCTTTAAGTTTGTTAAACGGGGGTCTCCCCATTTGCTGAGCAGGGCGAGGCAAAGAAAGCTTTTCCCCGCCGACAGGCGGCAGACTTTTTCGGAAAGGCTCCCCCGAAAATCCGTTCTCGCCACGCTCCCTTATCCTTGACACCCTTGCAGTTTTATGATATAATTTCTTACATAAAATACCGTTTTTCGGAGGTGGATATGAAGAAGTCGGTTTTCAAACGCTTCGGCGAGGCGCTCGCCGTTATGAGGACAAAAGCGGGCCTTATGCTCATCGGCATGTATTTCGCCGCTGCGGGAATAATGTTTATGCCGCTGCGCTCGCCCCTGCTCTGGGTGGTTTTTGTTCTTCAGATATTTATTGTGTTCGTTATGTCGGCGGTGTTCGCGGGGTTTTGCGGCTCCTGCCTTAAGACCGTCCGCGGAGAAAAGCCCTGCGTCACGGACCTCTTCGCCGCCTTTAATGACGTCGAGACCCTTAAGCGCGTGATAGGCGGCTGCGCGTTTATGACGCTCATAATTATGCTCTGGAGCTATATTCCCTGCCTGATCGTTATCTACGTTTCGGCGACGATAACGAATATCGTTATTGCGGTAACGGGAACGACCGAGCCTATAGCTGCTGTGGAAGCGGCGATATGCGTTGTGTTCGCCGTTGCGGCGATAGTCATTATGATGATAAAGGCGATCGAATTCGCCTTTACGCCCTACATACTCATCAGCCGGCCCGAGATAAGGGCAACGCAGGCGATAAAGGAGTCGAAACGCCTCACCAAGGGTCACAGGGGAAAGTTATTCGCCGCGGCTTTTCTGCCAATGGCCTGCTGGTATGTAGTATTTATCGCGGTGTCCGGTGTTATAGGGATGCCTCCGCCGCTGCTGAGACTGATCGCCATGACGGTGTACTCCGTTATAGCGCTCGCTTTCCTGCCGTTAATACAGGTGTTCTACCAGCTCGTGGCCGCAGGGATCTATAACGATGCATATCAGGCCTCGCTTTCGGGGCAGGATAATATTTAAAAAGGAGATATTGGAAATGAAGAAGATCGTATTGATACTGACGGTGCTCGTTATGGCGCTGTCGGTGTGCGCATGCGCCGTTGAAGAAAACTCGGAGCCCTCCGGCGGGACGGAGACCAAGCAGGAGCAAAAGCTTGAGACCGAGCCCGTTCCCGTGGTCGAGCCGCCGATAGAGATATCGGAATTCGGCGAGCCCGAGGATTTGCCCGAGCCCTTTGAGGGCGAAGAGCCCGCCGAGTTCACCTCAGATGAGCTCGCGATAACCGTAGGAGACCGCTCGTTCAACGCTTCGTGGCTCTATTGGCACAACATCTACGACTGGCGTCAGGCGGGGATCACCTACGACCAGATCAAAGAGATGAACGGCGCTTATATGGACCTGCCTTTCACCGACGCGGCTATGGAGGCCTATAAAGCCAAGGTCTCGGACTTCACGATGATAATGATGCTCAATGACGGCAGTCAGGTATTCACCCCGACGGTAACGGTCGGCGACGAGAGCTATGACTACGAATGGCTCGCCTCTCACAACGCCACCGAGTATACCGAGGCCGGCATCGACGCGGACACCGTGAAGACCTATCTCGACGCGATAGAGGAGAACTTCTGGTATGCGCCGGAATACCGCTGGATAAGCGAGGTCTATAACAGGCTCGTAAACGGCTGGGAATGATTTAAGATCGCAAAGCGCCGCGCTCCGAGATCGGGGCGCGGCATTTTTGTATGAGATAACGTATCCGGATAGAGCTAAAAACTCAAAAGTTTTCGGTCAAGCCTTTTTCAAAAAGATAGGCGTTATTTCTATCCGCTCGCACTTCGCGGGCATATATGGCTCCGCCCGCTCGTGCTTGCGGAGAAATAATCGCATATCTCGGCTGGCGGATTCAAGGCACAGGGCATTTGGGTCGAGAGCGAAGCGAACGACAGTTGCGCGTGACTATGTTACCTTTATATCACTATTCGACGCCGCATTGCAGAGCGCGAAATCTTTTTCAAACAAAGCGCAGGAAGGGAGACGTAAACAGTCCGGTGGACTGTTTACGTCTGGGGAACCCTCGCCGGGGGTTCCCCATTGCCGAGCCGGGCGAGGCAAACAAATAATGTTTTTGCCCCGAGTGCTTCTTTTTTTGGATTTTCTATTGACTTTTTTTGCCCGTTAAACTATAATATACGGGTGAATGTCAATTTTGTACCGAATAAATTGATAGGCAAAAACTTTTAAGGAGGACTTTAAGTGCGACGCATTAAAAAACCCGTATTCTTTGTCGTGGTCGTGCTTATCGCCGTGTTTGCTGTTCTCACCTTTAACGGCGTGAGCACATATTACGGTGATATAAAGACGAGTCACATCAAGGGCGTCGATGATATCCGCTGGGGTATAGACATCTCGGGCGGCGTTGACGTTACCTTTGCACCGCCGGAGGGCGTTACCGCCACCGAGGAGCAGATGGACGCCGCAAAGGCTGCCATAGAGGTAAGACTTGTGAACCTCGGCATCACCGACTACGAGCTTTATGTTGACTACTCTAACTACGACATTATCGTGAGATTCCCCTGGCAGGCCGGAGAAGAGAACTTCGACCCCGAAGCTGCCGTCCGCGAGCTCGGCGAAATGGCCGAACTCACATTCCGCGAGGGCTATGAGACCGACGAGTACGGCGTGTGGACAGGCACCACCGCCGAGAACGTCATCGTTACCGGCGACCAGGTCGTTTCGGCTTACGTGGGCATCTATGAGGAGGACGGTCAGCAGAAATTCTCCGTTTCCCTCGAATTCAACGACGAGGGCGCAAAGGCCTTCGGCGACGCTACCACCCGTCTTGCCGCCTCTCAGGGCGTCATCTCGATCTGGATGGACGACACCGTCATCTCTTACCCGACGGTAAACAGCGCCATCACCGACGGACATGCCCAGATAACCGGCAGCGGCAAAGGCTTCAGCTATGAAGAGGCCAAGGCTCTTGCCGATAAGATCTCGGCGGGCGCTCTGCCCTATAAGATGGTAACTTCCAACTTCTCCACCATTTCGCCTACCCTCGGCGCAGGTGCGAGGAACGCAATGGTCCTCGCCGGAGTTATCGCTTTCGTGGTCATCTGCATCTATATGATCGTTATCTACAGGCTCGCGGGCGTTGTGGCCTCGATAGCGCTGTTCGGCCAGGTAGTGGGCACCATAGCCTGCATCACCGGCTTCTTCGGTAACATCCCGAGCTTTACGCTCACCCTCCCCGGTATCGCCGGTATCATACTTGCCGTAGGTATGGGCGTTGACGCCAACGTCGTGACCTTTGAGCGCATCAAGGAAGAGCTCAGAAACGGCAAGGGACTTTACAGCGCGCTCGAGCAGGGCTATTCAAGAGCCTGGGCGGCTATCTTCGACGGAAACATCACCGTTGTGTTTGTCGCTGTTATCCTTATGGGCGCGTTCGGACCTCCGGACAGCCTCTTTGCCAAGCTTATGGGCTGGCTCTACTTCGCGTTCCCGACCACCATTGAGGGGACTATCTATTCCTTCGGCTACACCCTCCTCGTCGGCGTTATACTCAACTTCGTCTTCGGAGTGGGCGCCACAAGGCTTATGCTCGCTTCGCTTTCAAAGTTCAAGGCTTTCAGAGAGCCCAAGCTCTACGGAGTCAGGGAGAACGCCAAGGAGCACAGCTTCAGCGTTTATAAGAAGCGCAGGCTGTTCTACACCGTTTCTTCCGCCGTTATCGTTCTTGCGATAGTTTGCAGCCTCATCTTCGGCCTCAATATGGCCATCGAGTTCAAGGGCGGCACGATAATCTCCTATTCCTACGACGGCGCCGTTGACGAAAACGCCATTGCCTCCGCCGCGCAGGAGATAACCGGCGAGCCCTGCAGCGCCTCCCTGGGAGAGAGCCTTGCCGACGGCGAAACCACCGTTTCGTTGAGCTTCCCGAGCTCTGAGGGCCTTACCGCCGACGCGCAGAGCGAGCTCACCGAGGCTCTTCGCGAGCGTTTTGCCGACGCCGGTCTCGAGCTCTACAGCTCGCAGGACGTTGACCCGTCCACCGGCTCCGGATTCTTCGGAAAGTGCATCGTAGCCGTAATCTTCTCCGCCGTTGTTATGATAATCTACATCGGTTTAAGATTCAGCGGGCGCCGCAAGAATATGAGCGCAAACGGCTTTGCGATGGGCTGCTGCTCGGTAGTGGCGCTTATCCACGATATGTTCTTTGTTTACGCCAGCTGCCTCATATTCAGGTTCGATATCGACTCCAACTTTATGGCGGTTCTGCTCACCATCCTCGGCTACTCCATCAACGCTACGATCATCATCTACGACCGTATCCGTGAGAACCGCAGGCTTTACGGCGACGAAAAGAGCTATGAAGAGCTTGCCGATATGAGTATCTCGCAGTCGTTCGGGCGCTCGGTGCACACCACCGTCACCACCGTTATCGCAATGGCAACGGTCTGCGTAGTTGCAGTCATCGCGGGCGTGAGCTCGATACTCTCCTTCGCGCTGCCGCTCGTTATCGGTCTTCTCGCCGGCGTTTACAGCTCCAACTGCATAGCCCCGACCCTCTGGGCCGCCTGGCAGTATGCCTCTGAGCGCAGAAAGGCGAAGTCGGAAAAGGCAAAATAATTAAAAAAAGCCCGCCCTCCCGTTTTTAACGCGGAGGGCGGTTTTATATGCATACAAAAAGTCCGAGCTGCTTTCAGCGAAAACAGCTCGGGCTTCTTATGGAAATGAGAGTGAAGATATCTTAGTCAGTCGATGTCAAGCTCGCGGATTATTTTTATAAAGCTGTCAAGATCGTTGAAGTCTTTATAAACCGACGCGAAGCGGACATATGCAACAAGGTCTATATCCTTGAGGGCGGCGAGAACATCGTCGCCAAGCTCGGAGGTGGTAACCTCGGTGCGCATATCGTTGGCGAGCTTATTCTCGATGTTGTCTACTATCTGCTCAACGGTATCGGGGCTTATGACCCGCTTTTTTGTGGCGCTCATGATTCCCGCGATGAGTTTTGAGCGGTCGAACGGCTCAAAGCTGCCGTTCTTTTTTATTACCATCAGTATAGGTTTTTCGACTACCTCGTAGGTGGTGAAGCGCTTGCCGCACTGGGGACATTCGCGGCGGCGGCGCTTTTTATCGTCACTTGTGCGCGAATCTATGACATTTGTCTTTGCGCCGCAGAACGGGCATCTCACTGCGCGTCACTCCTTTTGCTTAAAGCGGGGACTTTGAAAGCCCATTAAGACAGATTAAATATTGTCTACTCGCAGTATACCATATGTCGGGGAAAAAAGCAAGCATTTTTTGATAAAAATTTAAAAAATCCTGAAAAATTCGGGAAGTTCTCTCACATATATCTGCCTTGCCTCTTCGCGAATCGATTCGCACTCCGCCGTAAACTCGTCGCAGCCCGCATAAAGCATAGGTTCGAGCCGCGAAATTGCGGCCGAAAGCTCGCCGAGGCGGTCGTCGTTCACAAAGCAGCCGAGAGCTCGGACGTATTCGCCGTCAAAGTATTCGCGCAGAGAGGTTATCTCTTTTTGGGCGTCGCCGCCTTCTTCATACGCGCCGAGGACCGCTTCTATGTGACCGTAAAGGCGGTCGTTTTTGCGGTCGATGGAGTAAAGCGCGAATATCCCCACCGCGATTATAAGCGCAGTTATCGTAAGGCACACGGCAAGTCTCTTCATTTTCTGCCTCCTTTTTGTTTTTCGATTATGTGCAGTTTCCCGTCGGCATCGACGGTGCATAAAAATACGTCGCCGGCTTCGAGGTGCTTTCGCTTCAGCGCCTTTATGACCTCTTCCTCGCGGATATCGAGGCGGGTCTCGGTTGGCTTTATAAAATCGCCGTCGCTGATTATCGCCTGCGGAGGGTCGGAGGGAGCTTCGGGGCAGTTAAGAGTCTTCGGCGTGAGGGGGAGGTTTTCCGCCTTGAGATAGGCGCTTATCGCGCCAGTGGTCTCGACGACGGCATACTGCACCTCGCTTATATCGAAGATGCCCTGAGTTCGCAGCGACGACATAAGGTCGTCAACGGTGTAGCGCAGCGCCCGAAGCTCGCTTTGATTGATGACGCCGTTGGATATTACGATCTTGGGTCTACCCGATATTATATGCCTTATCCTGCGCGACTTAAGGCAGATATACGACACTATGACGTCGAGGCAGACGAGCGTGAGAATGGGTATCACGCCGGTAAAGAGCGGCACCGAAACGTCTTCTATCGAGAGTGTGGCGATGTTCGATATCAGAATGGTTATAACGAGCTCCGCCGGCGAGAGGTCGCCTATCTGCCGCTTGCCCATAAGCCTCACCGAAAAGATTACGAGGATATATATTATCACTCCTCTGATAAAAACCGTGAGCATAGGCTCCGCCTCCTTTTAAATGTAGTCTGCCCGAAAACGCGGCCCGTGATTCAGTATATTTTCCGATTTCAGAGGAAAAATACCTGCGAAATATTTTTTCTGGGAGACGTATATGATAGAGAGAACGGAAAATATCAGCCCGAGGCTCGAGGGGGCTGTCGCAAGAGTAAAGGAAGAGTTCGGCGGCTCTGCCGATTTAAACGTTGCCCGCGCCGAGGTTTCGGGGGTGAAGTGCGCCGTGCTCACGCTCGAGGGAATGGTGAAATCGAGCGACCTCGCAAAGATGCTCTTCGAGCCGATGATGTCGTATGAGCAAAAAGGCGCGTCCCCGCAGGACGTTTTTAAATATCTGGGCGCAAAGGGGATATTCTCTACCGAAGCGAAGATACTCAATCTTTATTCCGAGCTCTGCGAAAAGCTCTGCTCGGGCTTTGCCGTGGTGCTCGTTCACGGCGTGCCGCGCGCCGTGGCGATAAGCGCGCAGGGCTACGCCACCCGCTCGCCCGACACCCCCGACAGCGAGCCCGACGTAAAGGGCACCCGCGAGGGGCTTTCGGACAACCTGCGCACCTCTATGTCGATGATAAGGCGGCGGGTGAGAGATCCTCGTCTGAGGTTTGAATTCGTAAAGGCTGGCAGGATCTCAAACACCGAGCTCTGCCTTGTTTACATCGAAGGAAAAACGCCCGAAGCCTTACGTAAAAAGACGAAAAAGGCCCTCGGACAGATAAAGTCCGACCTCATTCTCACAAGCGGGGATATAATCCCCTATCTATCCGACAACGGCGGCTCGGTGTTTTCGGGGGTGTCCACCACCGAGCGCCCCGACGTGCTCTGCTCGAAGATAAACGAGGGCAGGATAGCCGTCCTCATAGACGGCGTGCCGTTTGCGGCGGTCTGCCCGTCGCTCTTTATCGAGAACTTCCAGACCGTTGACGACAGCGCCGAAAAGGCCTATTTTTCCACCTATCAGCGCTGGATAAGACTCCTTGCGTTCTTTATCTCGACGCTTTTGCCGGGGCTTTATGTCGCGGCAGCGGTGTTCCACCCCGAGGTGCTCTCGCGCTCGCTGCTCTTAAACCTTCTTGCCTCAGAGGAGCGCACGCCCTACCCGCTCATCGCCGAGATGATAATAGTCATCGTTATGTTCGAGATACTCCGCGAGGCGGGCATAAGGCTTCCTCGGGCAATAGGCGGGGCGGTCTCGATAGTCGGCGGGCTCGTTATAGGCGATGCCGCCGTCACGAGCGGGCTCATTTCGGCTCCGCTGCTGATAATAATAGGAATAACCGCTACGAGCGCTTTCGTTATCCCGAGCCTCAACCCGCAGATGACGATTCTGCGGATACTCAACGTTTTGCTCGGCGGGTGGCTCGGGTTCTTCGGGATAGCTCTGCTCGGGACGGTGGTGCTCGTGAATACCTGCGTTACCGACAGTTTTGCCGTTCCCTACACGGCTCCGCTCACGCCATTTACCCTGAGCGCCGTAAAGGACGCCCTGATGAAAACGAGCAACAAAAAGCGCCCGCAGGAGAACACCGTTGAAAGCCTGAACGGCGCAAAGCCGGCCGAGGGGGAGAACACCGATGCGCAGCGATAAAAAAATAAGCGCGGGGCAGCTTATGCTGATGCTGTTTCTTGCGAGGATAATGCACACGATGATATTCAAGGCGAGCCATTCGGCTTCGGGCGCGGCTATGATGCTCGGCCTGCTCTGCTCGACGGCGGTGGAGGCCGTCCTTGCGATACCTGCGGTGTGGTATTTCAGCGCGGGCGGCTCGGATCCGGTAAAGGAGATATCCGGAAAGTACAGCTCGGCGGTCAGGTTTTTATATTCGGCGTATTTTGCCGTAATCGCCGGCGGGACGGTTGCGCTCTTCGCCGAGTTTCTGGCGAGCGAGTTTTCAAAAGTGACTCCTCCGATCGTTGCGGCCCTGCTTTTAATGCTTGCGGCGGCATATTGCGCCTGCCTCGGGATAGAGGGCCTTGCCCGCGCGGCGACGGTCGTGTTCTGGATGTTTGCGGTGCTCTTCGGGCTTATGGCCGCCGTGAACGAGGGCGGTTTCGACCTTTTGAACCTTCGTCCTTTTTCCCCAGAAGACAGCGGCAGCTTTTGGGACTACTTCACCGAGAGCTTGTCGTCGGGGTGGTGGCTGCCTATGTTCTGCGTCCTCGCCGTGCACTTGAGAAAGGGCGCGGTAAAGGCGGCATACGGCTATCTTGCGCTCAAGTTCGTTACGCTCGAAACTCTGCTGCTCCTGGTGACGATCGTCCTCTGGCGCTACGTTGACGTCATAGGCTATCCGATATTCGCGCTCGGAGCCTACGCCAAGACCGATTTTATCGAGCGCTTCGACGCGATAAATATGCTCATCTGGGCGATAAACTGCACCCTCGTTCTTGGAATATACCTTTATATCTGTTCGGGGTCGTTCAAAAGGCCGAAGCCCGCCGCGCTGCTATTTGCCGCCGCTGCGGCCGCCTTCGGGATAGTGGAATACAAAAACGGCCTGCGGTTCGACCAGCCGTGGTTTTTGGGCTTCAAGCTCGCGGGGGTGGCGCTTTTGGGAGTCGTGCTGCCGTCGGCCGCCGCGGTAAAACTTCTGATAAAAAGGAGCGCAGCAAAATGAAAAAGCTTACTATACTTCTTTTCGCGTTCGCGGCGATGCTTTTATGCGGCTGCGAGGCGGGAGAGGTCCAGCGAAGGATAGTCGTTCACGCGCTCGGGATAGACCCTTTGGGCGACGGCTATGAGGTCTCTTATCAGGTGTTCTCGGGCGGGACATCTTCGGAGCAGGGCGGACCCGTTGACGCGAGCGAATCGACGGTGGTAACGCTTTTGGCGCAGGGCCGTACCCTTTACGAGACCGAGGAGAGCCTCAGGCTCAGGACGGGCAAAGAGGTGTTTATGGGCGACGTCGAGCTCATAGTTATAAGCGACGAGCTGAAAGACGCCGATCTCACGGAATTTTTGAGATACTTCCGCATTGCCGACATTTATCTCGGCGTGAACGTGGTATACTGCCGAGGCAGCGCCGGCGACCTTATAGGCCAGAAGCTCAATCAGGGCAGCGCCACTGCGCTTCTTTTAAAGGGCGTTGTTGAGACGGCCATAGACCGCGACCGCGCCTGCTCTTCGAGGATAATCGAGATATCCAACACTTTCAGCGACGGCGGCTCGGCGGCGGTGATACCCGTTTTAAGCCTTGAAAAGGAGGGCGGAAAAAGCGAGGATTCCACCGTTACCGACGTTACCCTCGGGGTGTTTGAGAGCCTTCTTATAACAAAGGACGGTTTTGCCGGCGAGATAGGCGAAGACGCCGCTATGGGGATAAGGCTTCTGCGCGGCGACGCCTCGGAGATGTCGTTAGAGGTCGAGGCGGGGGAGGGGATCGCCGCAGTCGAGTTGAAAAACCTGAAGATAAAGAGAAAAATAAGCATAGACGGCGGGGCTCCGCTCTTAAAAGTCGCGATAGAGGGGATATATGACGTCCGCTCGGCTCAGGAGGGCGTAAGCGAAGACGAGATCTCGGACGCCGCCGAAAAGCAGCTCCTGTATCTGTGCGCGCAGGGGTTTGAAGCCCTGAAAAGCAGCGGCAAGGACTTTATCGGCCTCGGAAAGCTCCTTGAAAAATACGAGCAGGGATATGCCTTAAGGCAGAACGGCGACTTTGGCGGTGCGATAGAGGGACTTTGGGCGTCGGTAGAGGCAAAGCTTAAAAAATATTAGTTCAAAAGGGACTTACCCCTTGAAATCCTGCGGCAACTGTGATATTATAGCATGGATTACAGTCTTTGACGAAGCCGTAAAGGCCATATTTTTCAAAAGCGAGCATTAAGGAGGAAATTATGGTAAAAATCGACAATCATCTCGGAACCATCGGTCTCACCTCGGGATATCTCTCCTCTCTGATAGGTCATACCGCCACAAGCTGTTTCGGAGTGGTAAGAATGAACCCTGCCGGAGCAACGCAGGGCGTGAGGGCGGCGGTGCTGAAGTCCGATGCCATAGACAACGGAGTGAAGGTGAGCGTCCCCAAGGGTGGGAACACGATAGATATAGACCTGCACATAACGGTTATGTACGGCGTGAACGTCGCCGCGATAACCGACAGCATAATGAATAAAGTCCGCTATACCGTTGAGTCGGAAACGGGTCTTGCCGTAAACAAGGTAAACGTTTTTGTGGACGATATGGAAAACAACTGAGGAGGGCTCAACAATGATAAGCGGAAAGGTTTTGAGGGACGCTTTTGTAAGCGCCGCCAACTGCGTCGCCGCAAACAAAAAGGATATCGACGCGCTGAACGTCTTCCCCGTCCCCGACGGCGACACCGGCACCAATATGTCTATGACCCTCAGCAACGCGAGAGCCGAGCTTTTGCTTATGCCCGATACTGTCGGAGTAAACGAAGTCGCCAAGGTTATGAGCGGCGCGCTTTTAAGGGGCGCGAGGGGCAACTCGGGAGTTATAACTTCGCTGATATTCAAAGGATTCGACAAGGCTTTCAAAGAGCTCAAAGAGGCTTCGGCCGAAGACCTTGCAAGGGCGCTCGAGCTCGGCGTGGAAAGGGCCTATAAGGCCGTTATGAAGCCCACCGAGGGTACTATACTCACCGTCGCGAGGCTCGCAAGCGTAAAGGCCCGCGAGACCTGTCAGACCGACGACATTCCCGCTTTCTGGGACGGAGTATGCGCCGAGGCGGAAAGAGTCCTCGACACCACGCCCGACCTTCTGCCCACCCTCAAAAAAGCGGGCGTTGTGGACGCCGGCGGCAAGGGGCTCTGCCTTTTGATGCGCGCTATGGGCGAGGTGTTCTCGGGCAGGGGGATAGTAGAATACGTCGAGGAAAAGCCGAAGGCTTCCGAACCCGTTACCATCGAGACTTTTGCCTCCGTCGTCGGAGCCTTCGACGGCGAGATAACCTATACATACTGCACCGAATTCATCGTAAAGAAGAAAGAGGGCTGCGAAAGCTCGCTCAAGCTCAGGGCCTACCTTGAGTCTATCGGCGACTGCGTGGTAGTTGTTGAGGACGACGAGATAATAAAGGTGCACGTTCACACCAACAATCCCGGCAAGGCAATAGAAAAAGGCCTGGAGTTCGGCTCGATGAACCTGCCGAAGATCGAGAATATGAGATATCAGCACGAGGCCGCCAAGAAGACCGATAAGGTAACGGTCTCGAGTGCCGACAAGGCTTATGTTTCGGTTCCGCCCGAAAAACCCTACGGATTCGTTGCGGTTGCGGCGGGCGACGGCATAGAGGCTATGTTCAAAGACGCCGGAGCAGACTGCATCGTAAAGGGCGGACAGACTATGAACCCCTCTACGCAGGACATTCTGGCGGCTATACAGTCCACCCCCGCCGAGACGGTGTTCGTGCTGCCCAACAACAAGAACATAATTATGGCCGCCGAGCAGGCTGTAAAGCTTGCCGACAGAAAGGTCTGCGTTTTGCAGACGAGGACTATCCCGCAGGGGCTCTCGGCGCTTCTGGCCTTTGATTCCGAAGCCGACTTCAACACGATGCGCAGCGATATGACCAAGGCTTTTGAGCGCGTGAAGACGGGTCAGGTCACATTTGCCGCGCGCGACAGCGAGTTCGACGGGCAGGCCATCCACAACGGGGAAATTTTGGCTCTCGATAACGGAAAGCTCTCGTTTATAGAGACCGACGTGAACAAGGCCGCCTACCGCCTTATAAAGAGAATGGTCGATGGCGACAGCGAATTTATCACGATAATCGTGGGAGCGGACATCGACGACGCAACAGCGGCTCAGCTCCGCGAAAAGGTCGAAGAAAAGTTCGGCTCTAAAATGGATATCAATGTGATACGCGGCGACCAGCCGGTGTATTACTACATTTTGAGTGTGGAATAAGTCTATTGTCCGCCGCCCGAAGAGAGCGGCGGATTTCATAAACCGTCAGCATAGGAGAGTCAAATGAAAAATCTTCTGAAATACTTCAAGGGATACCGCGCCGTCGCCTTCAGCGCGCCGTTTTTCAAGATACTCGAAGCTGTCTTCGAGCTTTTGGTGCCGTTCGTCGTCGCGGCTGTCATCGACAACGGCATCCCCTCGGGTGACAAAACGTATATCCTCAGAATGTGCGGGGTGCTCGTGCTGCTCGCGGCGGTGGGGCTAGCCTCTACGCTCGCGGCGCAGTATTTTTCCGCAAAAGGGGCAGTGGGATTCTGCACAAATCTTCGCTACGCGCTGTTTGAGCATATCCAGAAGCTGGGATTTTCCGAGCTCGACGGCGTGGGGGCTTCGTCGCTGATAACCCGCCTCACGAGCGATCTTAACACCGTGCAGTCGGGGCTTAATATGATGCTTCGGCTTATGATGCGCTCGCCGATAATCGTTTTCGGCGCGATGATAATGGCCTTTACCATCGACTTCAAGGCGGCGCTCATCTTTGCTGGAGCTATACCGCTGCTCTCAATAGTAGTCGTCGGGATAACCCTCTGGTGCATACCTCTTTATACAAAGGTCCAGCAGAGGCTCGAAAAGGTGCTTTTGGCGGCAAAAGAGAACCTCGTAGGCGCAAGGGTGATAAGGGCTTTTTGCAAAGAGGAGCAGGAGACCGAGCGGTTTGCCGCTGAAAACGGCGAGCTCTGCCGCGAGCAGAAGCGCGTCGGTAGGATATCCGCGGCGATGAACCCGCTCACGCTCGTCCTGATAAACCTCGCGATAATCCTGCTGATATGGCAGGGAGCGCTGCGGGTCGAGAGCGGTGTCCTGACCCAGGGAATGGTGATAGCGCTCTACAACTATATGTCGCAGATACTCGTCGAGCTGATCAAGCTCGCAAACCTCATTTTAAGCGTCCCGAAGACTGTTGCCTGCGCCTCGAGAATGAGTGCAGTCCTCGCGATAGAGCCGTCTATGAAAAACGGGACCGAGACCGACGCTCTTGAGCGGGAGTATTCCGTCGAGCTCGAGCACGCCTCGCTACGCTATTCCGGCGCGGCGGAGGACTCCGTTTCGGACATAAGCTTTAGGCTCGAGCCCGGCGAGACCTTGGGCATAATCGGCCCTACCGGCTGCGGAAAATCCAGCCTTGTCGGGCTTCTGCCGCGGTTCTACGACGCCTCCTCGGGATCGGTAAAGATATTCGGCAGAGACGTTAGGGATTGGGACGCCGCTTCGCTTCGGGGACTGTTCGGGTTCGTCATGCAGAAAAACCGCCTGTTTTCGGGGACCGTCCGCGAAAATATGCGCTTCGGCGCGCCGGATGCCTCCGACGAGGACATAACCGAAGCCTTAAAAGCCGCTCAGGCCTGGGACTTCGTCTCGGAAAAGGAGGGCGGGCTCGACTATGTGATAGAGCAAAACGCCGCCAACCTCTCGGGTGGGCAGGCGCAGAGGCTTTGCATCGCGCGGGCGCTCGTGAGAAAGCCGAAGATACTCGTTTTTGACGACAGCTCATCTGCGCTCGACTACGCCACCGATTCGAGGCTTCGCGCGGCGCTCTCGTCGCTCGAATATAAGCCCACCGTTATAACCGTTTCGCAGAGGGTCTCGACCGTTATGCACTGCCGCAGGATACTCGTCCTCGAAGACGGGCGCTGCGCAGGGCTCGGAACCCACGGCGAGCTCCTTGAAAGCTGCGACGAATACCGTGAGATATATGAGTCGCAGATAAAGGCCGAGGAGGGGGGCGCGAGCGCATGAAGACGAAAGATACGCTTTTAAAGGTCGCTTCGGTGCTCGGAAAGAGCAAGTTTCTTATGTTCTGCTCGATAGCCCTTGCGGCGGCTTCGGTGCTTATGTCGCTCTATGTGCCTATTCTCTTCGGCAGGGCGATAGACGGCATAGCCGAGAGCGGGATTAACTTTGATATTATTTTCGGATTCCTTTTAAGGGCGGGGCTCATAACTCTCGCGACGGCTGCCGTCCAGTGGGTGATGGGGATAATCAACAACCGCATAACCTTCGACACGGTAAGAGAGGTCAGAAGGCAGGCCTTTGATAAGATAGAGCGTCTGCCGCTGAAATATATCGACAGCCACGCCTACGGCGACCTTCTCAGCCGCGTCATATCCGACGTCGATCAGTTTGCCGACGGCCTTCTTATGGGCTTTACGCAGTTCTTCACCGGAATTATGACCATTTTCACGACTCTCGGATTTATGCTCGCTATTAGCCCGAGAGTGGCGCTCGTCGCTGCGCTTTTGACTCCGCTTTCGCTCTTTGTGGCGAGGTTTGTGGCGTCAAACACCCACAGCCTCTTTAAGAAGCAGTCGGAGATGAGAGGCGAGCAGACCGCCCTCATCGACGAGATGATAGGCGGCGCAAAGGTAGTTGCGGCATACGGGTATTCCGACCGTGCGCTCGACCGCTTCGGGAAGATCAACCGCGAGCTCGAATCCGTCACCCGCAGGGCGATATTCATCTCCTCGCTCGTCAACCCGACAACAAGGTTCGTAAACGCGCTCGTCTACGCGGCGGTCTGCCTCGTCGGCGCGGGGACCGTCATCTGCGGCGGAATGACCGTCGGCGGGCTCTCGGCGATCTTAGCATACGCGACGCAGTACGCCAAGCCCTTTAACGAGATAAGCGGCGTTGTCGCCGAGCTTCAGAACGCGATAGTCTGCGCGCAGAGGATATTCGAGCTCATCGGCGAAGAGCCCGAGCAGAGCGACGTCGGGCTCCCCGAGCTTGAAAACATAAGCGGGAACGTCGAGATAAAGGACATAAAGTTCTCCTATTCCCCCGAAAAGCCGCTTATAAACGGCCTCAGCCTGAGCGTCAAGCAGGGGCAGCGGGTGGCGATAGTCGGCCCGACGGGCTGCGGAAAGACCACACTTATAAACCTCCTGATGCGGTTTTACGACGTTTCGGGCGGCGAGATAACCGTTGACGGCAGCAACATCGCCGAGGTGACCCGCCACTCGCTCCGCCGCGGCTACGGAATGGTCCTTCAGGATACATGGCTCCGCTCCGGAACGATCCGCGACAACATAATCATCGGCAAGCCCGACGCCACCGACGAAGAGATAACCGCCGCCGCCAAGGCCACTCACGCCCACAGCTTTATAAAGCGCCTTCCTATGGGGTATTACACGCCGGTCGGCGAGGACGGCGGGAACCTTTCCGCGGGGCAGAAGCAGCTTTTGTGCATAACGAGGGTTATGCTCTCGGCGCCGCCTATGCTCATCCTCGACGAGGCGACTTCATCTATAGACACCAAGACCGAACTTAGGGTGCAGCGGGCTTTTGAAAAGCTTATGAAGGGCAAAACGAGCTTTATAGTCGCCCACAGGCTCTCGACGATAATGTCGGCCGACGTTATACTCGTCATGCGGGACGGAAACGTCGTCGAGCAGGGGACTCACTCCGAGCTTATGAAAAAGGGCGGCTTTTACGCCGAGCTCTATAACAGTCAGTTTGCCAAATAGCGGCAGTTTTTGGGACAAATTCCCGCCGGACGTACTATTGCGGGCGGGGCGGGCATATACTTGACCAAGACCAAATAAGGAAAAGGGGCAAGTATTATGTATGTCAGGACAGTAAAGATAAAATCCGTACTTAAAACTCTGGTGACCGTTCTTATAATCGCGGCGGTGATATTTGCGGCGGTATATGCCGTCAACAGGCTGCTCAAGCCGTCGGCGATAACCCTCGCCACCGAATCCGAAAGGCTCGAATTTCTCAAGAGCCTCGGCTGGGAGACCTCGCAGGAGGCCATCAACTGCCGCGAGGTGACGGTCCCCGAGGAGTGGAACGACGTTTACACGAAATACAACGAGCTTCAGCTCGCTCAGGGCTTCGACCTTTCAAAGTATAAGGGCAAGCAGGCGGTGATTTATTCCTACACCGTGCTCAACTACGAGGGCCAGCCCGACAATATGGTCGCGAACCTGCTCATCTGCGGCGATAAGCTCATCGGCGGCGACGTGAGCTGCACCGAGCTCGGCGGGTTTATGCAGGGGCTTGCAAAAAAGACGGAGTAGCTTTGGAAAGGACGTTAAAATGGAAGCTCAAAGGCTCGATAAATACATATCCTCGCAGCTTGCGGGCGTCTCGCGAAAGGACGCCCGCGAGCTGATAAGGCGCGGGGAAGTTTCGGTGAACGGCAGGACCGTGAGGGAGCCGGAGCATAAGCTATGCCCCTCGGCGGACTCCGTTGTGCTCGGCGGGAAGGCCGTCGGCTATAAGCAATACCTTTATATAATGCTCAACAAGCCCGCTGGGGTAGTCTGCGCCACGCGCGACCGCCTCTCCGAGACGGTCACCGAGCTTTTGCCCGAAGAGCTTCGGCGCGAGGGGCTCTTTCCGGCCGGAAGACTCGATAAAGACAGTGTGGGCTTCGTTCTTATAACCGACGACGGCGCACTCGCGCACAGGCTGCTCTCGCCGAAAAACCACGTCCCGAAGACGTATTTTGTGAGGCTCCGCGACCCGATAGACGAAAAAGCCGCCGAAGATTTTTTGAGCGGCGTGACCATAGACGGCGGCGAAAAGTGCCTTCCGGCAGAACTTAGGGCTCTGTCCGAAAGGGAGTGCGAGCTTACGCTCCGCGAGGGAAAATACCACCAGATAAAGCGAATGTTTGCCTGTCGCGGGAACGAAGTCGTATATTTAAAGCGAATAAGCATCGGCGGCGCGGCGCTCGACCCCTCTCTTTCGGAGGGACAGGCCCGCGAGCTCACCGAAGATGAACTTTTGCGGCTCACCAAGGCATAGCCTGCTGCTCCTTCGGGCGTTTTTACGTCTGAAAATCCCCTTTCTCCAACTTTTTCCGTCAAATTTAATAAAGGGGGGAGAGCAAGTTTGTTAAAAAAAACACTTGTGTAAAACGGATTCTATGGTTATAATATAAGAGTAGCTAATAATGTATTAGTGTATAAAATCAGCGAAAAGGGAGGCCTTTCAATGGCTAGCTTATCACTCAAGCACATTTACAAAAAGTATCCGGGCGGCGTTGTAGCCGTTTCCGACTTCTGCCTCGAGGTCAAGGACAAGGAGTTCATTATCTTCGTAGGCCCTTCCGGTTGCGGTAAATCCACCACTCTGCGTATGATTGCAGGTCTTGAGGAAATCACCGACGGCGAACTTTATATCGGCAACCGTCTTGTAAACGATATCGCCCCTAAGGACAGAGATATCGCGATGGTTTTCCAGAACTACGCCCTTTATCCTCATATGACGGTCTTTGAGAATATGGCTTTCGGCCTTAAGCTCAGAAAGACTCCGAAGGATCAGATAGCCCGCAAGGTTGAAGAAGCCGCGAGGATCCTCGATATTTCCCACCTGCTCGACAGAAAGCCGAAGGCTCTTTCGGGCGGTCAGAGGCAGCGTGTTGCGCTCGGCCGTGCTCTCGTTCGCGAGCCGCAGGTCTTCCTTCTCGACGAGCCTCTCTCCAACCTCGATGCTAAGCTCCGTGCTCAGATGAGAACCGAGATCGCTCTTCTCCATAAGAGACTCGGAACCACCTTCATCTACGTTACCCACGACCAGACCGAAGCCATGACCATGGCCGACAGAATAGTTGTTATGAAGGACGGCTTCATTCAGCAGGTCGATACCCCGCAGACCCTTTACAGCTACCCCTGCAACCTCTTCGTTGCCGGATTCATCGGCTCTCCTCAGATGAACTTCATCGATTCCAAGCTCGTAAAGATCGACGGCAAATATAACATTGAGTTCGGCTCGGAAGACACCAAGGAGCGCAGAGGACGCAAGTTCTACATAGAGCTCCCCGAGGCAAAGGTAAACGAAGAAGCGCTTGCTCCTTACCTCAATAAAGAGATCATCACCGGCGTTCGTCCGGAGTGCATCCACGATGAGGAAATGTTTATCTCCACCGCCAAGACCGGCGTTATCGAGGCCACCGTTAACGTCGCCGAAATGATGGGCGCCGAGACCTATCTCTATCTCACCTGCGAGGGCATCAACCTCACCGCCCGCGTATCCAACCGTTCCACCGCGAGACCTCAGGATGTTATCCAGTGCGCTATCGACGTCAACAGGATCCACCTCTTCGACAAGGAGACTGAAAAGGTCATCATCAACTGATAAAACAAAATCGATACTTCGGCGGGCGCGCAGTTATTGCGCGCCCGTTCGGATTAAAAAGGAGCTTATATTATGAGTAATTTAAAAAGAGCATTCATTTTCGCGCTTACTGCGGCGCTTTCTATGGGGCTTCTTACCGCCTGCGGCGGCGGTCCCGCGAAGGAGGGTCTTGAATGGATAGACAGCCCCTCTAACTTCGACGAATATATGAACAACGCAAAGATCAAGTCGCTCACCTCTCTCGGCAACACCTACCGCCTCAAAAAGGCGATAGAAAAGGCGAGGAACGGCGAGGACGTAAATATAGTTTACATCGGCGGCTCGATAACCGAGGGCGACCACCTCGACACCTGCTACGCCAACCGCTCGTATAACTACTTCAAAGATACCTTCGGCAAGGGCAAGGGCGAAAACGTCCATTATTTCAACGCCGGAATAAGCGGCACTCCCTCTACCCTCGGCTCGCTGAGGTTTGAAAACGACGTCTTAAAGAACGAGCCGGACATCGTGTTTATCGAATTTGCGGTAAACGACGGCGACGACGACGATACCAAGTCGGCCTATGAGGCGATGATCCGCGACGCGCTCAACTACGAGTCAAAGCCGGCGGTAATACTGCTCTTCGCGAGGATGCAGGAGGGCTGGACTTCGCAGGGCTGGAAGAAGGAGATAGGCGCGCATTACGACGTTTCGATGATAAGCTACGCCGACGGCATAACCTACCTCTTCGACGAGGGCGCTATGGAGTGGAGCGAGTTCTCTAACGACTACACTCACCCCCACGCCGAGGGCAACGCAGTCGTCGCGGAGTTTATAGCCTACTTCTACGACGAGGTAGACCGTTCGGAGGGCAGTCCCGAGGACATAACCCTGCCCGACTCCGAGATGCACACTCCCGATTACTATTATAACTGCCATATGATGCAGCGCTCCGACACCACTCCCGACGACATCGGAAGCTGGCGCAAGGCAAGCTCGGGCTTCCACTATTCCGACGGCTGGACCAAGGCATTCGACGACAATAACGACCCGCTGGTGTTCGAGTTCACCGGCAAGAGCGCCTATGTGGTCTACCCCGCGGCGGGCAGCAACACCTTCGGCACGCTCGTTGCAAACGTTTACTTCAACGGCGAGCTCGTCGCGACCCGCGAATTCAACGAATACCTCGAGGGCGGCTGGAGCTGCCCGTACGTAGGCAATCTCTACCGCTCATATAATGAGGGCGAGTACAGGATAGAATTCACCGCCAAGGAGGACAACGTCAAGTGCGACCTGCAGGTCCTCGCGGTGGCGTATACGACGAAGTAAAATCTTAAAAGTTTTCGGTCAAGCCTTTTTCAAAAAGATAGGCGTTATTTCTATCCGCTCGCACATCGCGGGCATATATGGCTCCGCCCGCTCGTGTTCGCGGAGAAATAATCGCATATCTCGGCTTGCGGGGCCGAAGCGCAGGGTACTCGGGTCGAGAGCGAAGCGAACGACAGATGCGGCGTGACTGTGTTACCTTCATATCACTCTTCGACGCCGCATTGCAGGCGCGGAATCCTTTGTGCAGCGAAGCGCAGGACAGGGAATAAAAACTGTCCGGTGGACAGTTTTTATTGGGGAGACCCTCGCCGGGGGTCTCCCCATTTGTCGAGCGGCAAGCGAGGCAAATAAAATATCTATAGCTCTAAAATAATTTCCGTAAAATTCACCAAAACCCCTTGACTTTTCTCGTCGGGGGGGGGGTAGAATGAAAAAGTAAAAAATATTTTGTCGGAAATCGGAATAAACGCGTTCCGTTTTGCGACTTATATTACAGAGGGAAAATCTTTGCTTTTGATGGCACTCATCGCCCTCGCAGTCACAAAAAAGAAAAATAATTTTCGCTTTCGCGGAACTTTTTGGCGCTTTTTGGCGTCTATATAAGTGAAAGCTCCCGCAAGAAGTGGTTTTTATATAAAAATCTCCGCCCCGTTTTGTTCGGGACGGAGATTTTTGCTTTAATTCTGCCGGCAGATCTGCTGACCGGTTATGAGCGGGTAGCTCACGAGCTCGGAGCCGTCGAGGTTGACCGCGTGCATATCCACGGCGGTTATCTGGCTGTTTTCGTAGGTGGTGTAGTAGTAGATGCCTCTGTCGGTATTGCAGCAGCTTGAGTAAATCGTGTATTCAAACGCGTGGCCGACTCGGCAGCAGCCCTTTTGCTGTGCGACGGAGCCTAAAATGTGGAAGAACTGGCTTATGCTCTCGCTCTCGGACTCGCCGCAGACGGAGTTGAGCTTTGTGAAAGCTGCCTTGATGAACCTCGAAGCGCTTGAAAGGTCGCCCGGGATGCCTATTCCGCCCATTCCGCGGCTGAAAGGCTTAAGCTCATAGCCGTCGGCGAAGCGGCTCACAGCCTCCTCGCGGGTGCAGTTGAGGTAATTCGCGAGGTTGAGCATATGATAGTCGAACGGCGGGTTGTTGGTGAGCAGCCCCACGGGGTCGTCCCAGACTTTCAAGCCCTCTTTTACCGACTCCACAACTACCGACTCGCTTTTGTCCGAGATTATCCAGTGGAGCGGCGAGGCGGGGAGCTCGGCGCTGTAATCTATCTTGGCTATGTTTATCTTCGCGAGGAGCTTTCTCGCCTCCGCGACGGTGGAGCACTGCGAGAGTATCCAGGGAATAAACTCAAACGGGGCAATATTGTCTTTGCCGTCGGCCTCGGGCTTGTAGTCGGCGAAGGTAGGGAAGTTGAGGCCCGCCATCGAAAGCCCCTTTTCGTTGGTGCAATCGTAATAGAGCGGGTAGCCGCCCGCGACGTAGGCCATACCTATCAGCGCGAAGTGAGATCTCATCTCACCCGCCCTGCGGAAGACGAACGGGAAGTTGCGAGGGGTAACGGTGACGGTCTCGTTATAGGAAAATTCGAGGTCGAGATTTCTGCCGAAGTAGTGATCCTGCGTTTTAAAGGATATTGCCGTGCACATAAAGATTCCTCCTTAAAAATATTCGTCGTTGGTGAGGTCGCCGTCGCCGCTGACGGGGACAGCCTCGCCGAGGTATTTCGGCTGCGGCTTAACTATAGAGGTGAAAAAGTCCTTGCACCTTGCGAGCACCTCGCGGACGTCGCGCTTGAGCTGTCCGCGGTAGGTTTCGAGGTCGGAATCCACTCCGACGGCTTCGAGACCGAGGCTTTTTGCTATATAAAGTGCGCGGTAGAGGTGGTAGCGCTGGGTCACGATAATGACCTTTTTCGCGCCGAAGACTTCCTTTGCGCGGTAGACGGTCTCATATGTCGAAAAGCCGGCGTGGTCCATAAACACGTCGGACGACGGCACTCCGCCGTCAACTGCGAAATGCTTCATAGTGCCCACTTCGTTGTAGGACTTCCTGCCGTGGTCGCCGCTCATAATTATTTTGGGAGCCGCGCCGAGCTCGTAAAGCTCTACGCCCCGCGTGAGCCTGTCGCGGAGCATATCGGAGGGCTCGCCGTTTTCTCTGACCTTGCAGCCGAGGACGATTATGCAGTCTGCCCCGAAGTTTTTGGCCTCTTCGGGCGACACGATGAGCCCCTCGGTGGAATTTACGACTTTTGAGTTTATCCCGAGGACGGCAGCGAGGCCCGCAGCCGCGGCGGCCGCCAAAAAAGCTATCAGCGGCAGGAAATTAAATCTGCGCTTCATTTTCACCACTTCCGAAAATTAAGATTATAACTATTTTACCACTGCGCGGCGGCGGTGTCAAGGAGGGGAAAGATTAAGATTTGATTAAGGGAAGTGGGGCAAGCAAAATGGATTGCCGCCTGACGGCGGGGCCGAAATTCCCCCTCCCTCTCCGCCCTCCCCGCAGGGGAGGGCTCGTTCACTTTTCTGTTCGGGCAGAAAAGTGAACCGAAAAGAGCCCTCCCGAGAGGGGGAAAAGCGACGCAAAGAAAGATATATAGGTCACGTTTGTTTTCGTCGCTTTCGTCGTTCGCTTCGCTCTCGACCCAACTTTGGCTTTCCCCTTGAAACGCTGTCAGTAGCCGCGCCTGCTAAAGGAATTTTGTTGCAAAGGTCACAGAGGGAAACGGCGCGGCGATGCACATTCGTGCCCAACAGAGCCGCACCTGCTTCCAGCCGTTAAAATAACTTTCGAGGTACCAGAATACCCCTCCCCTTGAGGGGAGGGGTCGGTCGTTCACCGAACGGTGAACGACCAGGGTGACAGGGTGATGCCCCCCTCTTCCTCTTTGAGGGAGAGGGGGGTCAGGGGGTGTGGAAGCAAGAAAGCCTCGGCGCCCGCAGCTTTCCCCGCCGAAAGGCGGCAAACTATTTGACAAAAGCTCTGCCTAAAACTTTTAAAATACATCTGTAACCGCTTCCAAACCTTAAGTTTTCTTAAGAAAAACTTAATCCGATTTTAAGAAAATCCCGCTTTACGCTTAATTTTTCGGCGGCTATCATAAAAGCAACGAAAAAATCAGATAAAGGAGCGGGATACAAAATGAGGATCATAAAAAGCATTGCCGCGGTGATATACGCCGTTCTGACGGCGCTATCGGCGTTCTGCGGAATGAATGAGGCCTTCGGCCAAAAGGTTCGCGCCGACGACGTTATCGCGTGCAGCCAATACCCCGAATGGCCCACGGGCTGCGAGAGCGTCGCGCTCTACATACTCCTTGACTACTACCGCGTAGACGCCTCGGTGCGCGATATAGTCGAGGCGCTGCCGAAAGAGCTCCTGCCCTGGGAGGAGGACGGCATAACATACGGCGGCAACCCCGAGCGCGGATTTGTGGGCGACCCCTCCGACCGCGGCTCCTACGGAGTTTTAAACGGCCCGATAGCCGCAGCCGCGAACAGGTTCCTCGGCGGGGCCGTCGCCGAGAGCGGCCTTTCGGTCCGCGACGTTGAGAGTATACTTCGCAGCGGTGCGCCGCTTATATGCTGGGTGAGCATGTATCCCCACAGCGAGCCGAAAATATCTCACTGGACTGACGCCGTTACCGGCGAACAGGTGACCTGGATAGGCGGCGAGCACGCAGTTGTCGTCTACGGCCGCGAGGGAATGGATTTTAAAGTATCCGACCCGAGGTCCGGCCGCCGCGAGGTGATGTCAAGAAGCGATTTTGCCGCCGGTTTCGCCCGCCACGGCGGCAGGGTGGTCTATTACCCCGAATAAAAAAGCCTCCCGAGCGGGAGGCTTTTTGCGGTTACTGTATCCTTTCCCTGATCTCTTTCGTGATCTTTTCCACGAATTCCTCAAGGGTGAATGTCTCGGTAGAGGTGGAGTCGAGCCTGCGGACCGAAACGGTGCCCTCTTCGGCCTCTTTCTGACCGACGATGACCATATACGGCACCCTGTCCACGACCTGGGCTTCTCTTATCATATAGCCGATCTTTTCGTTCCTGTCGTCGAGCTCGGTCCTCACCTTTGCGGCTCTGAGAGCTTCATATACCTTGTTTCCGTAGTCTGCGCACTTCTCGGAAACGAGCAGGACCTTTGCCTGCACCGGCGCGAGCCATGTCGGGAACTTTCCGGCGTAATGCTCGATGAGGTTTCCTATGAAGCGCTCTATCGAGCCGAACACAACGCGGTGAATCATTATCGGGCGCTGCCTCTCGCCGTTCTGGTCGATATATTCGAGGTTGAAGTTGAGCGGCATCTGGAAGTCGAGCTGAATGGTGCCGCACTGCCAGGTCCTTCCGAGGGAGTCCTCAATGTGGAAGTCTATCTTCGGGCCGTAGAAGGCGCCGTCGCCCTCGTTGATAACATAAGGAAGCCCCAATTTTTCGAGCGCGTGCTTGAGGCCGTTTGTTGCGGCTTCCCAGTCTTCGTCAGAGCCCATCGAGTTTTCGGGACGGGTGGAGAGCTCAACGGAATACTTGAATCCGAACTTTTTATACACCTCGTCGATTAGGTTCACAACGCCGATTATCTCGTCGGTTATCTGGTCGCGGGTCATAAATATGTGAGCGTCGTCCTGGGTGAAGCATCTCACGCGGAAGAGCCCGTGAAGCGTGCCTTTAAGCTCGTGGCGGTGGACAAGTCCGAGCTCGCCCATTCTTATCGGCAGATCGCGGTAGCTGTGGGGCTGCGACTTGTAAACCATCACTCCGCCGGGGCAGTTCATCGGCTTTACGCAGTAAATTTCGTCGTCGATGACAGTCGAATACATATTGTCCTTATAGTGGTCCCAGTGGCCCGAGGTCTCCCAGAGGCGGCGGTTCATGATCATCGGGGTCTGGACCTCAACATAGTGGTCGCGGGTGTGGATATCGCGCCAGTAGTCGATGAGGGCGTTTTTGATCGCCATTCCCTTGGGGAGGAAGAAGGGGAATCCGGGGGCCTCGTCGGCGAGCATAAACAGGCCCATCTCCTTGCCGATGCGGCGGTGGTCGCGCTTTTCGGCCTCTTCAAGGAGCTTAAGGTAGTCGTCGAGCTCCTGCTGAGTGCGGAAAGCTATGCCCTTTATGCGGGTGAGCATCTTGTTGTCTTTGTTGTTCTTCCAGTAGGCTCCGGATACGGCGGTGAGCTTGAACGCCTTGAGAGCCTTTGTGTAGGTGAGGTGAGGGCCCACGCACATATCCACGTAGTCGCCCTGCTTGTAGAAGCTTATAACGGCGTCCTCGGGGAGATCGGCTATATGCTCCACCTTATATTTTTCGCCGCGCTCCTGCATAAACGCCACGGCTTCCTCGCGGGGGAGGATAAACGGGCGGATGGGCAGGTTCTCCTTTACGATTTTTTTCATCTCGGCCTCTATCGCTCCGAGGTCGTCGTCCGAGAGGGTCTTGTCGCCGAGATCGACGTCGTAATAGAATCCCGTTTCGTTTGCGGGGCCGTAGGCGAATTTTGCCTCGGGCCAGAGCCTCGAGATGGCCTGCGCCATAATGTGCGCGGCCGAATGGCGCAGAATGTGCAGCTCTTCTTCGGGGGCGCACTCTCCCACGGTGCCGTTTGAATAGATTACTTTCATGGTGTATCCTCCTATTTATATAGTATTAAACTTTTCACAAAACATACAGTGTGGTGATGTCTCCTATATCGATGCCCGTGCGCTCGGCCTGTTTGCCGAACTCGTTGTCGCTTTTATCCCATTTGTGATAGTACGACTTATCGCAGGATTCGATTTCAAATCCGCACTTTATAAACTTCTCTTTCCAGGATTCGCCGGGCTCGTCGTCGTAAAACGGCGCGGACACATCGGAAAACAGTCTGCGGACTTCGTTGAAAATCTCTGCGTGAACTGGACTTTCATGCTGCTTATACTGCCGGTTGTCACGGAAGCAGCCGCCGAGCCAAAAATCACGGTCTTCTTCAAAAAACTGATCGCCGTCGGCGTCGGTGCCGTAGTAGTAATCGCCGCAGATCACTTTTTCGGGCCGGCGGCTGAATAAGCCGCAAAATAAATCGTTCATCGCGCAGCCACCTCTTTGGTGAAAGCGGGGAAACAAAAACGCCCCGCAAGCTTTTGGCTCACGGGGCGATAAGATCGCGGTTCCACCCGAATTTATAACTCAAGGGCCCTTAACGCGGGCTTTTCGGCGCTTATTGGGCGCACTCGGGGGCGGTATCCTTTTTTGCCGCGAGACCCGCGCCGCTCTCAGCTTTGCGGCACTCTCTTAAGAGCCTCTGCCGGCGGGCTTCCCCGTCGTCGTGTTATCGGATTTACGCTAAAAGAATACCACCGGAGAATAAAAATGTCAAGAGAAAAATAAATTTCATCGGCAAAAGAGGGTAAAAATCGTCGATTTGCAAAAATTATTCTTGACATAAGCGAAAAACAAGTATAAAATATAAGAGTATATTGCATTATTATGCTTATATGTAATACCGATTATACCGTTGAATATATGCGTATCGGAAAAATACTTATGAAAGGAGAATGTCGATGACCTTATTGGACATCATACTGCTTTTAGTAGCCGTTGCGGCGGCTGTTGTATCAGGAATAGTATTCTATAAGCTCGGATATAACGATAGAAAGAAAAAAGCAGAAGCACAGATCGGCTCGGCGGAGCAGGAAGCTTCGCGCATAGTTGACGAGGCGAAAAAGAGCGCCGACTCGCTTAAAAAAGAAAAGCTGATCGAGACCAAGGACGAAATTTACAAGGCACGCCAAGAGGCGGAGCGCGAGATCAAAGAGCGCCGCTCGGAAGTAACACGACAGGAGAGAAGGATCCAGCAGAAAGAGGAGACTCTCGACAAAAAGCTCGACAATATCGAGCGCAAGAACGACCTTGTGGCCCAGAAACTCGCACAGGCCGACGCTAAGCTCGGCGAAGCGGAGGATATCCGCCGCGGGCAGCTCGAAATGCTCGAAAGGATATCGCAGTTTACGGTCGAGCAGGCAAAGGACTACCTTTTAAAGCAGCTTGAAGACGAACTTGTTCACGAAAAGGCCGTGAAGATACTCAATTACGAGCAGCAGATCAAGGAGGAATGTGAAGCCAAGGCAAGGCAGCTTATATCGCTGGCGATAGCAAGATGCGCCGCGGATCAGGTATCCGAGTCGGCGGTAAGCGTTGTCCCGCTGCCTAACGACGAAATGAAGGGCCGCATAATCGGCCGCGAGGGAAGAAATATCCGCGCGATAGAGCAGCTCACCGGCGTAGACCTCATCATCGACGACACGCCCGAGACCATAACCCTCTCCTGCTTCGACCCCGTAAGGCGCGAAGTCGCGAGGATAGCTCTTGAAAAGCTCATTCAGGACGGCAGGATCCACCCGACGAGAATAGAAGAAATGGTGGATAAGGCCAGGCGCGAAGTCGAGCAGGTGATAAAGAGCGAGGGCGAGCGCGCAATTCTGGAGGCAAATATCCACGGGCTCAACCACGAGCTCGTTAAGCTCATAGGAAGGCTCCACTACCGCACGAGTTACCGTCAGAACGTTCTGAACCACTCCATAGAGGTCGCGCACCTCGCCGGAATGATGGCTTCGGAGCTCGGAGTTGACCCGACTCTTGCCCGCAGAGCCGGCCTGCTGCACGATATAGGCAAGGCTCTCTCGCACGAGATAGAGGGCTCGCACGTTCAGATAGGCGTTGACGTCTGCAAGAAATATAAAGAGTCGCCCGATATTATCCACGCCATTGAGGCCCACCACGGCGACGTTGAATGTCACAGCGTGATAGCCGCGCTCGTTCAGGCGGCAGACGCTATTTCTGCGGCAAGACCCGCAGCCCGGAGCGAAAACTTCGAGAATTACATCAAGAGGCTCGAAAAGCTTGAAGAGATCTGCTCGAGCTTTGAGGGAGTTGAAAAGTCCTTCGCAATTCAGGCGGGCAGAGAAGTAAGAATAATCATTATGCCCGAAAAGGTTGACGACGAGCAGATGGTCATCGTCGCGAGAGATATCGCGAAAAAAATTGAGGACGAAATGGACTATCCCGGCCAGATAAAAATAAATCTTATAAGAGAAACCAGAGCCGTGGATTACGCAAAATAAGCTCGAATATAGTGAAAATCAATAACAATCGGCGGCAAAATTCTGCTGCCGATTGTGCATTTTTCACAAAGTAAGAAAAAATAAAAATTTATTGAAACAATTTGAGTCCGGCTCGACACTATTTAGACAGCGGGAAGCAAAGATAAGCATCACCGCGGCGGAAATCACAAATTTTCCAAAAATTAAGGAAAAGGGTTGACAAATCCGTCGATGAGTGTTATACTGCTTATGTCTTGGATTCCCGAGACAAGCCAAAATTCCTATACCCGTATAGGGATAAACCTATCCAAATTTTATAAGGAGGAAAACTACTATGGCAAAGAAAATTTTGGCAGTCGTTGTGGCTGTCATGATGGCTGTCTCTGCAATGGCCGTCACCGCTTTTGCTGACGATGTTATCATCCCGCTTTATAATTCCGGCATGAACATCAACGGCAATTCCAATCAGATCACTGTAACCTTCGATATCCCTGTTTGGGGTCTCTACGGTTATCTCACCGCGGGTGACTACTTCACCCTGGACCTGCCGACTTACTTCGGCAACGCGGTCCCTGCCGGCTGCACCATCAACTGGTCTCTGGTCGTTGACAGCACCGCTTGGACTCTCCAGTCCCAGAAGACCACTGCTGACGGCGCTGCCGTAAAGCAGGCTAAGGTTGCTATCTCCTTCCTCGGCCACAACTGGAACGGCACCGATACTGCTATTCCTCAGGCTACCGGTTACAACCAGACCACTTCCTTCAGGCTCGTTGCTACCATCAGCGGCGTTCCGCTCTACAACGGCTGGCAGACTCCTTCCGTTGACACCGGCGCTCTCTTCACCAACACCAACTGGGGTGCAACTCCTACCTATGGCAAGGAGCCCTCTCTGGTAGTTGCTCAGTGGTATAGGAACGGCGAGGCTATCCCCTCCAACTCTTCCTATGTTCTTCAGTGGAATCCTTCCGCTTCCACCAACGACACCTCTGCCGCTGCTGCTTACAACTTCGTAAGCACTGAGTGGACCACCGATCTTGACATCGGCAATGTTGATACCGTTGCTGCCAACCCGCTCACTTGGGACCACACCATGGAAAACAGAGGCGCTATCTACAGCTACGCCGGCGACACCGTTGAACTCGTTGTTGAGCTCAACAAGAAGATCGTTGGCCAGGCCGTATACACTCTCTGGGCCAAGGGCGTTGACGCTGCTTACGACTACAACGCCACTTACTGGTGGCAGTACAGCAACAAGAGGAACTACGTTGACGAAGTTACTGTTGTTGGCTCTACCGATAAGCTCGTATTCGATGTTCCGATAAACTTCCTGTTCGATGGCACTTACGGCACCTACAACACTGAGTTTGCTATCCTTGAGAACATCACCCTTATGAACTTCACCAACATGGCTGCGAACGACTACCTCCACGCTACCGGTTCGGGCAACTACGGCCCGTTCAAGTGGGATAGCTGGAACCAGGGCGGCCGTCTCCAGTACAACGGTGAGTTCGTCAACTACGCCAGAACCGGTAAGGCCGGTGCTAACGGCGCCGATGTCGATGCCAAGGCTATCTACCTCAGACTGCCCGAGATCGCCACTGACGAAGACAAGACCACCAACACCGATCCTGCTGCTGAGGGTACCGGCAATGATTCCGATATCGAAGGTGGCGACGAGATGAACGTTGGTGACACCGACGAGACTCCTGCTGAGGGTGACACCACTCCCTCCGAGCCCGAGCAGACTGCTCCCGAGCAGAACCCTCCTACGGGCATTGCTCTTGCGGTCATCCCGATGATCCTTGCCGCTGCTGCTGCAGTTGTTGCTAAGAAGCACTAATTCCTCCTATTAAAGAAGGATAAACCGTTACTAAACGGGTAAACAGCCCGCCACCTGATGCAGACAGGTGGCGGGATTTTTTGCGCTCTTTTTGCTCGGCGTCAGCCGAGGGACGCGACGGGAGCAAAAGGAAAAGCGGTCACTCTCACCGCGTCGCGTTGCAGACGAGTGGGGGATTTTTTTGCACAAAGATAAATCCCGCCCAAAAAATTAATCTGTCGGCAAAAAAATTTGTGAAAATCGCGTGTAGGGACTTGACACCGCGCTTTCACTTTGATATAATGTAACCAATAAATCGCGATAAGTCTCAACTGAATATCGTTAAGTGAGAGCAAATATTTATTTTCCGTTTGTGAAAATAGTATTTGCTTGAACTCGTTTATGAGATTTGCACTATTGATTTGTGCAAAATGCACAAACACGCCCTATGGAGGAAAAATGGCAGAACTACTTACCGCCCGCAACGTCACTCGGGACTTTATCATCGGAGACGGGAGCGTGGTGCACGCGCTCAAAGGCGTTAATATCGACGTCGCAGAGGGCAGGCTCACGATTTTAAAAGGGCGCTCGGGCTCGGGAAAAACTACCCTGATAAATATGCTCGGCGCGCTCGACAGGCCCACCTCGGGAGAGGTGATATTCGACGGCCAGGATATAACCAAGCTCAGCGATTCAAAGCGCGATGAGATCAGGCGCTATCAGATGGCGTTCGTGTTCCAGTCGGTGGCGCTGATGAGCTCGATGACGGCCTACGAAAACGTTGATTTCGGGCTGAGGCTCGCGGGATTCCCGCTTGATAAGCGCAAAGAAAGGGTCACAAAGTGCCTCGAAGAGGTAGGCCTTGCAAAGAGGATGCATCACCGCCCAGGCGAGCTCTCGGGCGGCGAGCAGCAAAGAGTCGCAATAGCGCGCGCTCTGGCTCACGAGCCGAAGATAATCTTCGCCGACGAGCCCACCGCCGAGCTCGACTCGGGAACCAGCCACCATATCGTCGAGCTCTTCAAAACGCTCGTTTTGGACGAACATATGACGATAGTTATGACTACGCACGACGTCAGCCTTCTTGAGATCGCCGACCGCGTTTATACCCTTGAGGACGGTGAGATAGTTGACTAAAAAGAAGAAGAAAAAGCTCGAACACGAGCAGGAACTCATCGCCGAAAGCGAGTACGCGATCGAGTGCGAAAACCTCGTTAAGATCTATAAGACCGACCAGATAGAGGTCGTGGCGCTGCAGGGGCTCGACCTTCAGGTGAAAAAAGGCGAGCTTGTGGCGATAGTCGGAACCTCGGGCTCGGGCAAATCGACACTTTTGAATATGCTCGGCGGCCTCGATAAGCCCTCGGCCGGTAGCCTTACCGTAAACGGCCGAAACCTCCTCAAATTCACCGAGGAAGACTATATGATCTATAAGCGCAACACCGTCGGGTTCGTTTGGCAGAACAACGCCCGAAACCTCGTCCCTTACTTAACTGCGGTGCAGAACGTCGAGCTGCCGATGCTGCTCCAGGGGCAGAAGGAGAGAAGAGCAAGAGCTCTCGAGCTCCTCGACGCCGTGGGCCTCTCGAACAGGCTCAATTCCAGGCTCGACCAGATGTCGGGCGGCGAGCAGCAAAGAGTCGCAATAGCGATATCCCTTGCGAATAACCCCGCTATCCTCCTCGCCGACGAGCCCACAGGCTCTGTCGATACGAAAACCTCAGACCAGCTTTTGCAGGTCTTCAAGGATATAAACGAAAAGCGCGGCGTAACGGTCGTCATAGTCACCCACGACCTAAGGCTCGCAAAACAGGTCAACCGTGTGGTCGCCATTCGCGACGGCAGGACTTCGAGCGAAATAATCAAAAAGTCCCACGCGGAGATAATGAGCGAGTCGAAGGGCTGGGACAACGGCGAAGAGCCCGCGCCGGAAGAGCAGGAGGTCTCGGAGGAGCTGGTGGTCCTGGACAGAACAGGGCGTCTCCAGATTCCGAAGGAATACCTCGAAGCGCTTGAAATCAAGGGCGGTTCGAAGGTAAAGGCAGACCTCGATCTTGAGCAGGAGAGGATATACATCCACAAGGCTCAGTAACCATTTTTATAACCCCTATAACGGAGAAAATATATCGCACTCCAATTAAACGAAAGGTGGAATTACAGTGAAAGACAAAATGTTCAGGCGTCTGGTATCGCTTATACTGGTTCTGGCGATGACAGTGCCGACATTGGGAACTGTTTACGCAGACGATTCAGCTGCCGGTCAGGAACCCGTAAGGGAGACCTCGGCGCAGTCGCTCGACGACGAAAACAGAGCCCGCACCTACAGCACCTATTACGACAAGCACGTTGACGACCCGCGTCCCGACGCCGAAATAGTCATAAAGGGTACCGATTATGTCTCGGTATCGGACGACTCCGGCGCATACGTTGACGAGATCGACGGCAAAGAAGCGCTCGTATGGCCCGAGGCTACCGGCAGCATAGAATACACGGTAGACATCGAAAAGGCCGGCGTTTACGCGATGAAGATGGACTACTACGCTCTTCCAAGCTCGGCGAACAACATTGAGTTCGGCGTGCTGATAGACGGCAAGAGCCCGTTCGACACCGCAAACCGCATCGCGCTCGCTAAAGTCTGGGTAGGTGCGGAAAAGTCGTATGAGTATGACGACGCCGGAAACAGAGTCTTCAAAAAAGACTCCCATGGCAACCAGATAAGGCCTACCCTCGCCGAGGGCCAGGGCTGGCAGACCGCCTACTTCAAGGACGGCGACGGCCTGTTCATAGGCCCGCTGGGCTTCCACTTCACCAAGGGCGAGCACACCATCACGTTCACCTCGGAAAAGGCGAGATTTGCTATCGGTGAAATAGTGATAGGCAACCCCGCAGAGCTTAAGCCCGCCGCGAGCACCGATAACGTGACCGCCGACGAGTCGAAGGCCTCGCAGTCGTCCGATATCTTCGTTTCGCTCGAAGGCGAAGACCCGATAAGCGCTTCGGATATCACCCTTTATCCCACCTACGACCGTTCTACATACCTGACCTCCCCCTCCGACCCTTCAAAGATGATCTACAACACCATCGGCAAGGAAAACTGGAAGGATTCCGGTCAGAGCGTGACCTGGGGCTTTACTATGCCTAAAGCCGGCTGGGTCAAGATAGGCATAAGAGCCAAGCAGGACCAGATGCGCGGCCTTTATTCCAACCGCACCCTCTATATCGACGGCGAGATCCCCTGCAAAGAAGCAGAGCAGATAAAGTTCTACTACTCCACGGTTTGGGACTGCGTATCTCCCACCGATTCCGACGGCAACGTTCTTTACTTCTATCTCGACGCCGGTGAGCACACCCTCACCCTTGAGGCGATGCCCGGCGAGATAGGCGACATTATGCGTCAGCTCGACGACATCGTGTATTACCTCAACAGCTACTACAGGCAGATACTCCAGATAACCAGCCCCTCGCCCGACGAGAACAACACCTATATGGTCCATAAGCAGATAACCGGTCTGCTTGAAGACTTCGAGAAATACGAAGCCCAGCTCCGCGAGCTCAAGAAGGACATAGAAGTGCTCGCCGGCACCGAAGGCACCGAGGCCGTTTCGCTCGACACTATGGCGAAGCTCCTCGAAAGGCTCGTGAAGCGCCCCGACGATATCCCGAGCTGCCTCGGCCAGATAAAGGATAACATTTCCTCGCTCTCGCAGTGGATGACCGACTACAGAAGCCAGTATCTCGAAGTTGACGTTATCGAGCTCGCCTCGGCCGACAAGGACTTCAGCACTGTAAAGGAAAACGGCTTCAAGCAGCTCAAGTTCAGCTTCCTCTCCTTCATCGGCTCCTTCTTCGAGGATTACAACGTCCTCTCCGACGCCGATAAATCCGCCCTCAACGTCTGGGTATCCCTCGGACGCGACCAGGCGCAGATAGTCAAGGAGCTCGTTGACTCCTACTTCGTTGAAGACACCGGCATAGCCGTCAGCATCAACCTCGTTCAGGGCGGTATCCTCGAATCCACCCTCGCGGGCAAGGGACCTGACGTCGTCCTCTTCGTAGGCGGCGACCTCCCGATCCAGCTCGCCGCTCGTGACGTTCTGGTCGATATCTCGAAGTTCCCCGATTATGAGGAGGTCACCAAGAGATTCGCCCCCAACGTTATGACCCTTTACACCTATCAGGACGGCGTTTACGGGCTGCCTATCTCGCAGGGCTTCTCGATGATGTTCACCCGCGACGATATCCTTCAGTCCTTCGGCTTCGAGAAGGGCCCCGATACCTGGACGGAGCTCATAGATATGCTCCCGACCCTCCAGAGAAGCTACATGGGCGTAGGCTTCAACTTTGACGTGTTCGGCACCTTTATGGTCCAGCGCAATATGGGTTACTACAACTCCAACAAGACCCAGACGGTATTCGATTCTCAGCCGGCGGTAGAAGCCTTTGAGATGTGGACCAAGTTCTACACCACATACAGCTTCGAGCAGACGTTTGACCAGTTCACCCGTTTCCGCACCGGTGAGTATCCGATAATCATTACCGGCTACACCTTCTACAACCAGCTCTATATGGCTGCCCCCGAAATCCGCGGACTCTGGAGCTTCAACCTCATCCCCGGCACGCCCGAGGCTGACGGCACGCTCAACCGCTCCACCACCTCTTCGTCTTCGGGCGGAATAATCTTCTCGAAACTCAGCGAAGAGCAGCAGGCCGACGCTTGGGAGCTCATCAAATGGTTCACCAGCGCCGAGACGCAGTCGGAATACGGCCGCTCGATAGAAGCTCTGCTCGGCCCTCTCGGACGCTTTGACACCGCTAACGTAGAGGCCCTCGGGCAGCTCGCCTGGAGCCAGTCGGAGCTCCAGCTTATCCACGAGCAGATGAGCTATACCGTGGATATAGACATCATTCCCGCGACCTACATCGTGACCAGAGGTATCACCAACGCCTTCAGAGAGACCGTTAACCTCAGCACCAACCCGCGCGACACTCTCGTTCAGTACAACCGCGATACCAACGATGAGATCATAAGAAAATACGAGGAGCTCGGTATAGATATCGAGATCCCCGAGGAATAAGGAGGGAGGAATAAATATGGCAAAGGAAAAAACAGTCGAAAGAAAGAAGCCCATTGAACCGGGCAGCTGGCGCCACACTCTCCACGAAATGAAGATGAATCAGGCGTGCTACTGGATGATGCTTCCTTTCTTCGCGCTCTTCACGGTCTTCACGGTCATACCGGTCGTCATGTCGCTGCCTCTCGGATTGACCAGCTTTAACCTCGTTCAGTTCCCGCGCTACATAGGCCTTCAGAATTTCTATTCGCTCTTCGTAAACGACGACGTCTTCCTTATCGCGGTAAAGAACACGCTCATCTTTGCGATATTCACCGGCCCGTTCTCTTATGTACTCAGCTTCATTCTTGCCTGGCTCATTAACGAGATGAACCCCTTCCTGAAGGTATTCTTCACCTTCGTGTTCTACGCCCCGTCGATGACCCCTTCGGCGTTCGTTATCTGGCAGCTCGTCTTCTCGGGCGACTCCTACGGATACCTTAACTCGGTCCTCCTCGACCTCGGCATTATCAACACCGCCAAGCAATGGCTGACCGACGTCACTTATATGATGACGGTAGTTATCATAGTTCAGCTCTGGACTTCGATGGGCGCGGGCTTCCTCGCTCTTCGTGCCGGCTTCCAGGGTATAGACACCGCCCTTTACGAGGCGGGCGCCATAGAGGGCATACAGAACCGCTTCCAGGAGCTGTTTACCATCACGATCCCCGCGATGGGTCCCTCGCTCCTGTTCGCCGCCGTTCTCGCCATTTCGGGTGCTTTCACCGTCGGCTCGGTCGGCGCGGCCCTCTGCGGTATGCCGTCAACAGCTTACGCCGTTCATACGGTTATGAACCACGCGCAGGACTACGGCTCTATCCGTTACGAAATGGGCTACGCTTCGGCAATATGCTTCGTACTCTTTGCGGTAATGCTTATATGTAACCAGCTGATCCGCAGAGTGCTGAGCAAATTCACCGATAACTAAAGGAGGGGAATATAAATGGCTGAAACTTTAGTAAACAACGCCGCGATAACCGACTCGCTCGAAGCCGAGAACGCAAAGGCGCTGAAAAAGCTCAGAAAGCGTCAGAAAAAAAGAGGAAGCATTGAAAACGCGAGAGTCAAGAAGTCAAAGGGCAAGCACATCAACGGCTCGCTGGGCGGCGATATCGCAATATTCATTCTCCTCGCCCTGCTGGGATTATTCATGCTCTTCCCGCTCTATTATTCGATAATCCAGTCGTTCAAGCCCATAAGTGAGCTGTTCGTATTCCCGCCTAAGCTTTACGTTATTTCTCCTACGGGCGAAAACTTCTCGAACCTCTTCAAGGTCGCAGGAAACCTTTGGGTGCCATTCTCGAGATACGTGTTCAACTCGGTGTTCATCACCATAGTCATCACGCTTATGCACGTGTTCGTGGTCTGCTGCTGCGCATACTGCCTCTCGAAGTGCCGCTTCCCTGGATATAACTTCCTCAACCAGCTGATAGTTACCTCGATGCTCTTCACTTCTACCGCGACCTGGATCATGCAGTTCGTCGTTATGGCGAAGATGCATATGATCAACACCTACTGGGCGCTTATCCTTCCTTCCGTCGCCACTTCGATGGGACTTTACCTGATGCGTCAGAATATGTCCACCATCAACGACGCCATTATCGACGCCGCCAAGGTTGACGGCGCGGGCGCCTTCCGCACCTGCTGGCAGGTAGTCATACCCAACCAGAAGCCGGCTATCGCCACCCTTATAATCTTCGTCTTCCAGGGCGCCTGGAACGTTCAGGGCGGTGCGCTGGTCTACAAGGAAGACCTCAAGACTCTGCCCACCATCATGTCGCAGATCGCCGCTTCGGGTATCGCGAGGCAGGGCATCATCTACGCGTCCGCCGTCGTTCTTATGATCCCTCCGCTTGTCATCTTCCTCATTGCCCAGAGTAATGTTATGGAGACCATGGCCAACTCGGGTATGAAGGATTGATCTTTAAAACCAAAAATATAAAGAAAGGTGATAAGCGGTGAGAAAAATGAAAATCAAAAAGCTAATAAGTATACTGCTCGCTGCGGTTCTTGCCGTTATGACTATGTCGGCAACGGTGAGCGCGGTAGACCCGTATACAACATACAACTACGACGCCTGGTTCAACGCGATCCCCTCGCAGGCCGGCTATGAGGTAGTTGCCACCTACGATTCGGTGACCATGCACCTTGAGCAGCTCTCCGATCCCAACAGCGAATTCTTCATCAGCGAAGACGAACCCGCAACGATGTCGGATATGAAGGACTTCTTCCTTTCTCCCAAAAACGAGTTCTACATAGTTGATACAGGCAACAACCGCATAATCAAGACCGACCTCGAATTTAACCTCCTTGCCTGCTATAAGAACTTCCCCGGAAGCTACACCAAGCACACTATAGTAGACGATCAGGGCAACGAAACGGTCGTTGACGCCGATGAGCTCAAGTCGCCTTACGGCATCTTTGTTGACGAGGACGACGTTATGTACATCGCCGACAGAGATAACCAGCGCGTTGTAAAGTGCGTCGAAGAGACCAAAACGAGCGCAAGGATACTCAGCGAGTATTACCGCCCCGAGACCGAGCTCTACGATTCAGTTTCGTTCTACTGCACAAAGGTCCTTGTAGACGCTGCCAAAAACGTTTACGTCCTCTGTCCGGCGGTCAATAAGGGCGCTATAATGTTCTCGGATTCCGGTTCCTTCGTCGGATACTACGGAGCCAACCGCGTTGAAGTTACCGCGGAGGTTATAAGGAACAAGATCTGGAGAAAGATAGCCTCGGAAGAGCAGCTTGCCTCGCTCGTAAGGCTCACTCCTGTTGAATACGCCAACTTCGATATCGACAAGGAAGGATTCATCTGGACGGTAACCGAAGTCGCCAACGCCACTACCGACGCCGTTAAGAAGATGAACCCCGCCGGATACAACATCCTCGAAAGAACGGCCGACAACAATCAGTTCGGCGACCAGATATCGGTCACCTACAACGGCACCACCTATGCCACCCGTCTGACTGACATTACGGTTTCCGAAGACGGCTTCGTCAATATCCTCGACTACACCTCGGGCAGAGTATTCCAGTATGACGAGCGTTGCAATCAGCTCCTCATATTCGGATTCGACCAGGAGGAGCAGCGCGGCGGATTCTACAACCCCAACGCCATAGAGTCTCACGGCGACAATATCTACGTCCTCGACGGCAGAAACTGCGATATAACCGTCTTCGGCCTCACCGAGTTCGGCAGATACGTCCACGAGGCCATAGCCCTTCACAACAGAGGCCTCTACGCAGAAGCCTACGATATCTGGCAGGAAGTCCTCAAGCGCGACGGCGGCTTCTATATGGCTCTCCTCGGCACCGCCAAGGCCCTGTATAATCAGGACGACTACGAGGGCGCTATGAAATATGCGAAGCTCGCTTTCAACGATACCGACTACGATAAGGCTTTCGAGGCCAACCGCCAGGAAATGCTCAGAGACAACTTCACGATGTATGTGGTGATAATCCTGCTCGTGGTAGTGGCGTGGATAGTTATAAACGTTCTGAAAAAGAAGAAAAAGATCCCGCAGAAGCTTATAGCTACCGGCGTTTCGATAGTTGTTGAAAAGGGCAAGACCCTTATTCAGAATATTGTAGCGAAAGCACAGAAAGGGGGCAAGGGTAAATGATTTATGATATGAAACCGTGGCAATGGGTAAAGCATGTTATCTTCCACCCGACCGAAGGCTATGAGGATATGAGATGGAAGAAAGCCGGCTCGATAAAAATTGCCTTCTTCATCGTTTTCCTGCTCTTCTGCTCTCAGGTATTTTCCGCGAGATACGGCGGATTCGCCTATAATATGAAGGCTTATTCCGACGTATTCAACATCGTCCCGATACTCGTGCAGTCAGTCGCCTACTACGCCACTTGGGTAGTTGCCAACTGGAGTATCTGCACCCTGTTCGACGGCGAGGGAAATATGCGCAGGGTAGCCATTTACACAGCATACGCTCTGGTCCCGTACATCGTCTGCAACTTCCTTGCAACCCTTATCTCCTACGGGATTACGCTCGACGAAAGCATTTGGTATACCGCGATATCGCAGGTAGGGCTTTGGTGGTCGGTAGTTCTGATGGTATTCGGAATGAAAGCCTGCCATCAGTACAACTTCACCATGACGATAGTCAGTATGATATGCACCGTGCTCGGAATGGTGCTCATCCTCTGCCTGTTGGCACTGGTTATGTCGCTCTTCCAGCAGGTATACGTTTTCTTCGCAACCATCTACACCGAAATACTCTACAGAGTAAGAAGCTGACACAGCAGAAAGTGAGTAAATTATGAAAAACACATTTCTAAGATTACTGGCTTGCCTGCTTGCAGCGGCAATCCTGATTACAGCAGCTGCGTTCCCCGCGTTCGCCGATGAAAACGAAGCGGGCGCAGATGCCGGCACCGAAGACGTGGAGACCACCGAGCCCGCCGAGGGCGACGCCGAAGCTCCTGCAGACGGCGAAGAAGCTCCCGCAGACGAAGAAGCTCCGGCCGACGGCGAAGAAGTCCCCGCAGAGGGCGAAGAGGCCCCTGCCGAGGGAGAAGAAGTTCCCGCAGACGAGGCTGCCGGCGAGGAAGAGAGCGAATTTGACGAGACCGTCGCTCTCATCACCGACGAAGAGGCTCTTGCCTCCTGCCAGGTGGCTGCCGAGAACGACAGCTTTATCCTCTACTACGATCCCGGCGTTGAAGACGCCGAGCTCGAGAGAATAGCGATCTACGTCAAAGAGACGGGCGAGCTCATCTGGACCAACCCGATAAACGCTCTTGCCGATACCTCGACCAATAAATCGAGCCTTCGCGAGAACCGCCTCTCAAACCTCTCCTATAAGTACGGCAACGCTACCGACCTCATCACCTCCTCGGCGTTCCTTTACTCCTACCGTCAGTCCACCTCTCGCGGCAACACCAAAATGGAGCCCGTTGAGGGCGGCCTCAAGGTAACCTACAAGCTCCAGACCGCCAACGCCACCGTTCCCGTTTACTTTATCCTCGAAGACGAGTACATCGACGTTTACATCAACACCGACGAGATAAAGGAATCGAACGGCTACGACCCCGAGGTTGAGGACGATCAGTCGAAATCTAACGACACCATCATTCTCACCGAGCTCGGACTTCTGCCCTATGTGGGCGCCGCCACTACCGACGACGAGGGCTATATGCTTGTCCCCGACGGTTCCGGCACCGTAATAAAGCTGAATAACGGCAAGGGCAACTATTCCGACTATTCGCAGACCGTCTACGGCCGCGACATAACCCAGGTAAGAGAAAACGCCCCCGACCAGACCGAGCAGGCTTATCTGCCGGTAATGGCAATGGTAAAGGGCAAGACGGGACTTGTTACGATAGCCGCCTACGGCGACACCTTCGCCAATGCGAACGCCGCTGTAGCCTACTCCAAGAGCGAAAACTCGTGGTATAACAGCTGCTACTTCTCGTTCACGCTCCGCTCTAACGACAACTACTATATGACCGGCGACTCCACCGCCATTATAGTGTTCGAAAAGGGCGACGGTACCATAGGCGTCCCGAAGGTAGGCGTAAGGCTCTATCCCGTAGTCGCCAAGGGCGACACCGTCACCGTGGCCGAGATAGCCGACGTTTACAGGAACTACCTCATCGAGGAAAAGGGCCTTACCAAGCAGGAAGCTGCCAACGATTCCGCGCTTTACATCGACTTCTACGGCGGCACCCGCAAGTCTAAGTCGATACTCGGTATCCCGATAGGCCTCAAGACCGCTTTCACCGCCTTTGACGAAGCGACCGACATAGTCACAAAGCTTCAGGAACTCGGAGTTGACAATCTGGTCGTCAATTACAACGACTGGTCTGACGACTCTATGAGCAAGAAGATCGACACCGGTTCCTCGATAGCCTCAGTTCTCGGCGGCAAGGGAGCCTACAAAAAGATGCTCAAGGCGTTTGCCGATACCGGCGTCGATTACTACGCCACCGTCTCGGGAATAACCTTCAGCTCTAACGGCAACGGCTTCTGGACTCTCTTTAACACCGCTTACAGAGTTTCGAAGTCCTATTCGAGGCAGTACACCTATAACATAGCCTACGGTACGCCCGATTCCGGCGTTGCTCCCGCCCTTATGAGCCCGAGATCAATAGAAAAGCTCTCCGCAAAGGTCACCAAGAACCTCGGCAAATTCGAGCAGGGCGCAGGCCTCGGACTTGTCTCCAACACACTCTGGAGCGACTTCTCGAATAAATACCGCACCAACCGCTATGCCACCGCGCAGTATGTCGTGGATTATTACAAGGCGGCTATCGAGTCGAACGGCAAGGTAATAGCCGACGCGCCCAACGCCTACGTCATTCCTTACGTTAGCAGGGTGAACAACCTCACTCTTCAGTCGAGCCAGTTCAAGGTGTCGGACTACGACGTTCCGTTCTATCAGATGGTCCTCCACGGATATGTGGACTACTCCTGCGAAGCCGTAAACGGCACGCCCGATACCACAGTGGCGGTCCTCAAGGCAATAGCCGCAGGCTCGAATATCCACTTCGACTTCATCAACGAAGAAGCCACCGAGCTCGTCAACACCGATTATGTTGACCGCTTCTACTGTACCGCAGAGGGCTGGCTCGAAGAAGCCGCAGGTGCATACAAGCTTGTTGACGAGGTCCTGACTCCGGCGAAAGACGCCACCATCACCGATTACGTTATAGACGGAAACGTGATAACCACCACCTACTCCAACGGATACAAGACCGTTGTCGATCTCGGCACCGGCAATATAACCGCCGGCGGCAAGACCTATAACTACACCGAATACGTCAAAGGAGGTAAGGACTAATGGCTGAAACCAATAACGCGGCTGTCGAGACCGCTCCGGAAGTCAAGGCTCCGAAGGTAAAGGCGCCAAAGGTGAAAGAGCCCAAGGCTCCGAAGCCCGAAAAAGCGGCAAAGGCCGAAAAGGAATCGAAGCCCAAAAAGCAGAGAGGCCTAAGAATACCTTATGAAAAGCGCAAAGCGCTGTATGCCTACGGCTTCCTTGCAATATGGATAATCGGCTCGCTCTACTTCTTCTTAAGGCCGCTTCTGGTCTCGCTCTGGTATTCATTCAACGAGACCGCCGTAAAGCTGGGCTATATGGAGACCAAGTTCATCGGTATTCAGAACTACATAAAGGCGTTCCGTGAGAACACCGAATATACCGAGGCTCTCCTTTCGGTCCTTTCCAACACCCTCTGGAAGACTCCGCTTATAATCATCTTCTCGATATTCATAGCGGTAATACTCAACCAGAAGTTCCGCGGCAGAACGTTTGCCCGTGCCGTATTCTTCCTCCCCGTTATCATCGCCACCGGACCTGTCCTCAGCATAATCAACGGCGATATGGATACTTCGGGATATTCGGGAGGCGCCGAGCAATTCTCGACGATGTTTGAAACGGATATGACCGGCGCGCTGTTCAACTTCCTCGGAGTTTACAACATAAGCGATAAGGTCACGGATATGATCTCAACGGTCACTTCCAACGTCTTCAACCTGGTGTGGAACTCCGGTATCCAGATAATCATCTTCCTCTCCGCGCTTCAGAACATTCCCTATTCCGCCAAGGAAGCCGCCTCTATCGAGGGTGCAACGGCCTGGGAGTTCTTCTGGAAGATCACTATCCCCTACATCAGCCCGATGATAGTCACCAACCTCATCTACACGATAGTTGACTCCTTCATCGACCCGAACAACAGCGTTATGACACTGGTTCTTGCTCGGGCGTCGGCTTGGTATCACGGGGAATCGGCAGCTATGGCGTGGGCTTACTTCCTCATAGTAATTCTCGCGCTCTGCATCGTGCTTCCGATAATCAACAAATTTGTTTACTACGAAGTATAAGGGAGGGATATTGAATGGCAACTGCAAAAGAAGAAAGACAGTTCGCAAAAGAGCGCGAAAAAGCTCTTAAAGAGCGCGCCAAGGCCTATAAGGCCGCCAAAAAGGCCGGCACTCTTGACGAACGCATTATCTCGCCCGAACACATAAGGTATATGCGCCGCAGGGCTATAATAAGCAAGGTTTGGCCCTTCTTCCGCTTCCTCATCCTCTTTGGGCTCTGCTTCGTAATTCTCTATCCTCTTATCTACATGTTCTCCACGGCGTTCAGGCCCAACGTCCAGATGACCGACCCTTCGGTAATCTGGCTGCCTAAGTCGCTCACTATGAGCAATATGATCGACGTCTGGGAGACCATGGACTTCGGCCCCACCCTCTGGAACACCCTGAAGCTCAATATAGTCTGCTCGCTTCTGTCGGTCGTTGTCTGCGCAATAACCGGCTACGGCCTCGCAAGATTCAACTTCAAGGGCAAGGGAATCTGCTTCGCGCTGGTAATTATGCAGATAATCGTTCCTCCGCAGATAACCGTTATCCCGCTTTATCTCCAGTATGCCTTCTTCAAGGGCTTCGGCCTCGTAAAGCTGCTGCATGTCCTCGGAGTAAAGCAGATAGCCTACAGCGCCACCCAGGAGCCGAAGATGATCCAGGAGATCATGACCCCCGCGGGCGAGCCCACGGGCCAGTGGTATGTTTCGCTCATCAATATTCCGATAGTTATGTATGCCCCCGCTATATTTGCAAACGGCATAAAGTCGGGTCTGTTCATCTTCATCTTCCGCCAGTTCTTCCGCGGACTGCCGATAGAGCTTGAAGACGCCGCCTACCTCGACGGCTGCGGCCCGTTCAAGACCTTTATCAGAATAATGGTTCCTAACGCTTCCACTTCATTCCTCACCGTCTTCCTCTTCGCGATAGTCTGGTATTGGAACGACTTCTATATCAGTTCCACGTTCTTCACAAGTAACCACACCGTCGCACTTCAGCTGAGAAAGCTCTCGGATTCGCTCGACCAGCGGCTGTTCAGCGGCCAGCAGGTGGGTACGAGGAAGAAAATCGTATGGCTCGAATCCGGCTGTCTGCTTTCGATAGCGCCGATCCTCGTTATGTATGTATTCCTGCAGAAATACTTCACCGAGGGTCTTGCAAGATCCGGTCTTACCGGTATGTAATTCTCAATTACGCAAAGCCTGCCGTCTTCAGCGGACGGCAGGCTTATGGCATGCTCGGCAAAAGCTTACAATAAAACCCCTCGGGAGTGTTGCATTTAAATGAAGAGAACGGTTTCCTTGCTCCTCTGCGGGCTTCTTTTGCTGTCGGGGTGTTCTTTTTCGCAGCCAGACGGCGAAGCTGCAACGTCCGCTCCCGATACGCCTGAGGTGACTTCTGCCGAAGTAACGACTCTTCAGACGGAAGCGACCACCCAAAGCGAAGCTCCGGCAATAGAGGCGCCTCATTTTCCGGAGGCGGAGCCCACCCATTTTGAATATGCCCCTGCCGATGCGGAGCTGCTCATCGAGGCCGAAGACGGTCTTTTGGGCGGGACCGCGCAGATAACCGATTCCCGCGAGGGATACTCGGGCAGCGGGTGCGTGAACGGGATATTCGGTGGCGGAGGGCTTTTGCTCGAGGCGGAGATACCCGCTTCGCAGCACTACCACATCACCCTTAGAGCTGCTTCCGACGTTCCCGTAAGTGGGCGAATCGTTGTGAACGGCGCTCCGCGGGGCGAGTTCGAGCTGTCGGGCGTCGGAAGCTTTGAGTCCGTAAGGTTCGACAATATCTACCTCGCCAAAGGCACCGCGCAGATATCCTTTGCCGACCTCACCGCCGACGCCGATATAGACTGCGTGATGCTCAATAACTCCGAAGATGTCCTCGGGCTCGACTACGGTCTCAACGGCGCTCTTTCAAACAAGTATGCCGACGAAAGCGCGCAAAAGCTCTATTCCTATCTGCTTTCCTGCTACGGAAGCAAGGTGCTCTCGGGGCAGCAGTGCTCGCAGGGCAGCAACGGCGAGTTCGACCGCGTTTACGCGCTCACGGGCAGATATCCCGCCATACGCTTCGGCGAGCTTATGGACTACACCGTCGGCAGCGACACCGGCGACATAGAGCTCGCGCTCGAATGGGCGGAGTCGGGCGGGATCGTGGGCTATGTCTGGAACTGGCCTATGGTGGGCTCGGTATATCGCAGCAAAACCTCTTTTGACCTCGAAAAAGCCGTCACCAACCTCGATATTGCCGCTATGGGGAGCGGCGCTCTCGAACTCAGATACACTTCGGGAGACATCACGGCCGAGACCCTTGCCGTGATAGACGGCATCGACAAGGTATCGCAGCAGCTTTTAAGGCTTAAAGACGCCGGAGCGGCAGTCATCTTCAGGCCTCTTCCCGAGGCGAGCAGCGGGCTGTTCTGGTGGTCTGAAAGCGTTGAGAGCTACCTGTGGCTCTACAAGCTCATTTACGAGCGAATGACGCTCTACTGGGACCTCGGAAACCTGATATGGGTGTGGAACGGTCAGAGCGCGGATTGGTATGTGGGCGACGGCTACGCCGACATCATTTCGCTCGACGTTTATTACCCAGAAGACGAAACGCCACCCCAGCCCAGCGGCGTGAACTTTATTCTCGCGGCATCAAAGATATCGGCGGCAAAGCCGATAGCTATGAGCGAGTGCTCCGACCTCCCGTCGCCCGACGGCATAGAGGCGGACAGAGCCTATTGGCTCTACTGCTCGGCCTGGACGGGAGACTATTCGGCGGGCGGAAAATATATGCAGGACGGCGAGTGGGTGCAGTTTTACAACAGCACGGCCGTCATTGCAAAGGATGAAATCGATTACGTTCGGTAATTAGTATCATAAATATTACTTGCCGTATAAATATATTTTACTTCAAACCATACCGATATCGCAATATGCTATTGATTTATTCAAAAAATTCTGGTAAAATAGTGATAATTACGATTCGGCTTTTACATTTCGTTAGGAGGAACGTCATGAAATTTTCAAAGGTAATTTCGCTCGCGCTCGCCGCGGCACTTATTCTCACCGCGCTGAGCGGCTGCTACTTCCTGCCCGAAGAGGAGGAGCTTTTGGAGGCACCTGTTGTAAAGGCGAGCGAAGTGTCATACACCACCACCACCGCCGAGCTCAAGGACATCACCCGCCAGGTGCTCACCCCGGGAACGATAGCCTCGGGTACAAGGTATGACGCGCGTTTTTCCGACGTTGGCGGCAACATAAAGGCTGTATATGTCTCTGCCGGAGATATGGTTGAAGAGGGGCAGCTTCTTGCCGAATTCGATACATATGAGCTCGACAACGAGATAGCCCTTATGGAGATGCAGCTCACCCGCGAAAAGCTCGAATACGAGATAGCGGTCGAAAAGCACGAATCCGAAAACGTAAAGGCCAAGGAGCAGCTCGATATCGACCTTATGCAGCTCGACCTCGACAAGCTCTATGCCGAAAAGGAAGCCGCAAAGCTCTATTCGCAGGTATCGGGCACTGTCTCATATGTTATGACCTGCTCCCCCGGCGACTGGGTCAACCCCGGCGTGACGGTAGTTACCGTTATCGACATAACCGACCTCTATATCGAGATAAACCCGAGCAGCGAAGTCGGCGAATTCCTCATCGGCAGGCCGATAACCATTCGCTACAACGGCGAATACTTCGACGGCACCATCGTGAGGAACAAGAGCGGCCGCCAGTGGGATGCCTCGGTCGAAGGCCCGCTTGTTGACGCCTCGGGCGAAGATGTGCTGGGCGAGATGTCGGAGAACATAGTCGTCAAGTTTGACGACATTATCCCAGAGTCCTCGGCCGTGGGTAACATTGCCGATACGCTCCTCGTGCTCGACAAGCGCGAGAACGTCATAGTGATCTCCGCAAACCTTGTCAAAAAGGTTGACGGGGTAGATTGCGTGTATGTGTTCAAAGACAACGAAAGAGTTAAGGTGAACGTAACTCTCGGCTTAAGAAGCGGTTCTACCGTTGAAATCACCTCCGGACTGGAACCCGGCGATGAAGTGATCATTCGCTAAACTACACATAAGTAACACTCTTTGCCGACCTTTCAGGAGGACACTAAATGCTGACACTATTACTGCGGAAGATGCGCAACACGAAATGGATGGTCATTTGCCTGCTCATCGGCTTTATTATGGCTACGGCTATGACCAGCACCATTCCGATATATATGCATGCGTCGCTTCAGCGCATGCTCATCAAGGATATGCAGGCATATCAGGAGGACACGGGTGAATACCCCGGAGTTTACTCCGTTTCAAAGACGATAATAAGCGGAACGAGCCCATCAAATCAGCGTGCAAACGTCAATAACGTTTACGCCCGCGCCGCCAACCGCTTCAACGACCTTCTGGTGCCTTATCTCACCTATAAGTGCTTCACCTGCGACTCTTATCTTTATGTCTCTAACATAACGAGCGAATCCGGCGAAGCCTCGATGCTCAAGCTCGGCGCTATGACCGACATCGGCGACCATATAAACATTGTCTCGGGCAGAATGTTCGAGCCGGGTGCCGATGAAGACGGCGTGTATGAAGTTATATGCACCGAGCGCGCTCTCCAGCTCGGCCAGGTTACTACCGGCGAAGTCTACGAGCTCCAGAATATGATCGAGCACGACAGGGGAGTTGTAAAGGTAAAAATAGTGGGTATCTTCGAGATCTCCAACCCCACCGATACATATTGGTCGGAGGGCCTCACCGGATACGACAACACCGTTTTCTGCGACTTCGGCGACCTCACCGACGAGATCATCTTTACCGGCGCCGTAAGCCTCAACTCGGTTGATTGCCGCTTTATCATCGACTACCAGAATATAGACATGAACCTCATAGAGCACGTCCGCAGCAGCTTCGCCTCGCAGAAGGAAGCCTACAACGAGGAGAACACCAACTTTGAGGTTCCCGCGCAGGCCGTCCTCGAAGAATATGCGGGCAAGGCGGCTTCGCTCAGGTATATCCTTCTTATGCTCGATATCCCCGTTGTGCTGATGCTCATCTTCTACCTGTTTATGGTGTCGCAGCTCAATATCGAGTCTGAGCGCAACGAGATAGCCATGCTCAAATCCCGCGGCGCGTCGTCTTGGCAGATACTTCGCATTTACGCCTACGAGACCCTTATCCTCGGCGCGATATCGGCGCTGGTCGGACCGTTCGTCGGGCTCGGGCTCTGCAACATCTTGGGCGTTTCAAACGGCTTTATGGAATTCGTAAACCGCCCCGCGCTCCACGCAAAGCTCTCCTGGGCGCCGTTCGTATACGCAATAGCGGCCGTTGCGGTATTCTTTGTTACCACACTCGTGCCGATAATCCCCGCTTCGCGCGTTTCGATAGTCGCGCATAAGCAGTCGAAGGCTCACGAGCAGAAAAAGCCGTTTTGGCAGCGCTCCTTCCTCGATGTTATCTGTGTAGTCCTGCCGGTCGTGTGGCTCTGGTGGTATAATAGAACCAACGAGAACCTTATCCAGCAGGGAATAGTCGATACCTCGGCGAATATGAACCCTCTGATGTTTGCGGCGTCAACGGTGTTTATCCTCGGCGCAGGGCTGCTCTGCGTAAGGCTTTACCCCTACTTTATCAGGCTCGTTTACAACATCGGGCGCAAACATTGGTCGCCCGCGGCGTATATCTCGCTCAACAATATCGGCCGCTCGTCAACGGGCCGCGAAAAGTTTATAATGATATTCCTTATCCTCACGGTCGCGCTCGGCATCTTCTCGGCTAACACCGCCCGCGCCATAAACCGCAACACCGAAGAGAGGATACGCTATAACGTCGGCGCCGATGCAGTTATCACCGAGGCCTGGAAGACCAGCCGCGTCAAGGTTTACGACGAGGAAGCCGGCGAGGAGACCTCGACGACACAGTATACCGAGCCGGAGCTTGAGCGCTATTCAACTCTTGCGGGCGTCAAACTTGCCACCCCCGTATTCCAGCGCGACACCGTTCAGCTCAGATACAACGACTCCACCCAGACCGACGTCCACCTTATGGCCATAATCCCCGACCAGTTCGCGCAGGTCGCGTGGTTCCGCTCCGACCTCCTGCCGGTGCATATAAACTACTACATCAACGCATTGAGCGAGTGCCAGGACGGCGTTATCATCTCGCAGTCGTATGCCGACAAGAAAGGTGTCTCCCTCGGCGACGTTATCGAGGTCAAGTGGGCGCGCAACAACTGGTTCGAGGGGACCGTCGTCGCGATAGTTGACTTCTGGCCCAGTCTCAACCCCTACGAGAAGAATTCCTCCGGCGAATACAGGGACTTCGTCATTATGAATTACGACTATGTGAACATTATGACGATAACCGAGCCCTACGAGGTCTGGCTCGACCTTGAGGACGACGCCGATATCGGTGAGTTCTATCAGTCGGTAGTGGATAACGACATCACCGCGACCCGCCTCGACGTTGCATCGCAGATGATAGTCTCCTCAAAGACCGACGCCGTGCTCCAGGGCGTAAACGGCGCCCTCACCCTCGGATTCATCACGATAATGGCGATGTGCTTCATCGGCTTCCTTATCTACTGGATACTCTCGATAAAGGGCAGAACGCTCCAGTTCGGTATCCTAAGGGCTATGGGTATGTCGTTCAGAGAGATAATCTCGATGATAATTTACGAGCAGGTGCTTGTTTCGGGAGTCTCGATATTCCTCTCCATCATCATCGGCGGCATAGCTTCCGACATCTTCGTGCCGCTCTTCCAGGTGCTCTACAACGTTACCGATCAGGTCCCGCCTTTCAAGGTGGTATCCCAGAGGAGCGACTACTACAAGCTCTATGCAATAGTCGCGGTAATGCTCATAGTCGGATTCATCGTGATAGCGCGGCTCATAAAGCAGATAAATATCAACAAGGCTCTGAAGCTCGGCGAGGATTAAGCCTTAAAGAGGTAGTGATAATTTGCTTTTCTGGATAACAGATAAGTCCGACAGATATCCCGTTATATTCGGCTTCGCGCTTTTCGGCCTGATAAGCATAGTCCCCGGGCTGGCGATGCTTCTGGCGTCGCTCGTCGGGCTCGACCTAACCTACGCGATAATCGCCTATGCGTTCGTGCTGCAATTTGTCCTTTGCCTATCGGTCGAGAGAACGATCCACCTTATGCTGCCGTTTATAGTGTGCATAATAAGTTTCGTGATTATGGACGTCCTATACTTTGCGGCTATGTTTCTCAACGGAAGCGTGCCTCGGCAGGCCGTGGCGCTTATACTCGCCGTCGGAACAAACGGCGGCAGGGTGTTCGTCACCGAGGTGCTCGGAATAGTCGCCTCGCTGATATGCTACGGGCTGTTCGTATTCGTGAGATCGCTGTTCAGAAAATAATAAAAAATATCGGGTTCGGCTCAGCCGTTCCCGATATTTTTATACGTAGTGTATATTTCAGACTGTATATTTCAGCTCGTAGTGAAGTCCTCGTCCGAAATCTTTATCTCGAACCAGAAAGTCGAGCCTTTTCCGAGTTCCGACTGCACCCCGAAGCGCATGCCGTGAAGCCTGAGTATCTCCTTTACTATCGAGAGCCCGAGGCCGGTGCCGGTGACGTCGCGCTTGGTGCGCTCGTCTCGGTAGTAGCGGTCGAACACGAGCGGGAGCTTTTCCTTTTCAATCCCCACGCCGAAGTCAACGACCTCTATCCTCACGGTGTGTTCGAGGTTGCGCTGGCGAACGATTATCCTGCGCGAGTCGCCGGAATAGTTCACAGCGTTGTCGATGAAGTTGCGGAGCACCTGCTCGAGGCGCTGCTCGTCGCCTATGCAGAGGACGTCGGCGTCGTGCTCTATCTCAAACTCAAAGCCGGTGCGTTCCGAAAGCGCCTGATACCGCGAAACGGTGTCGTCGATGAAATCGTTGACCGAGAACTGCGTCCGCTTGAGCTCTATGCTGCCGTTCTGGAGCTTCGAAAGCTCCAAAAGGTTGCTCACGAGCGCCGAAAGCCTGTCGGCCTCGTCGATTATCACCTTGAGGTGGGCGCTGCGCTTTTCGGGATTGTCTCCCGAGAGGTCGCGTATCATCTCGGCGTAGGCCTTTATCATCGTCAGCGGAGTCCTTAAGTCGTGCGAGACGTTCGCGATGAGGTCGTTTCTCAGCGAATCCACCTTCGATATCTCCGAGCCGGCGTAGTTGAGCGCGTCGGAGAGCTCGTTTATCTCGGCGTAGCTTCCGCCCTCAAAGTGAGCGGTGTAATCGCCCGAGGCAAGGCGTTCAGCGGCGGCGGTTATGTTCTTAAATGGCCGTGAGAGGCGGTTTGAGAGCAGGAAGGTTATAAACAGCCCGAGGAAAAGCGTTATCAGCGAGATAAACACGAGCTGCTCTTTTATCACCTCTGCCACGGGGCCTATCGGCTCGAGAGAGGCGTTGATGAAAACAAGGTAGCTGTCGTTGAGCTTGCTGCCGTAGATAAATTCGGTGGTGTTAAAGCGCTCGTTGGTCGTCACCGAAAGGTAATATCCCTGCTCGCTCTTCATAAGCTGCGAGCGGTAATAGAAGAGCCTGTAGCCGTCGCCCGAAGTCAGGGCGGAGAAGCCACCCATAAAGTCGGCGGATATTACGGCATTGCCGTTGATGTCGGTCACGACCACCGTCATCGTGTTGCTATGGGCGAGGTCTTCAATAAAGGTGCGGTTAGAGAGCGGGTGCTCGCTGTCGAACTCCGAGGATATAGTCGAAGCTATGCGGTATATCTTCGAGCGGATGGTTGCCTCGTAGTATTTGTCGAGCGTGAAGACCTGAAAGAACCACACGATTATCAGAATCACCGCGGTAAAAACGGCGAAATACACCCATATCGTCGAGCGCAGGGTGAGCGTTTTGCGCGCCGGCTTATTTGATGTTGTCAAATTTATATCCCATTCCTCTCAATGTAACTATGAGGTCGCGGTAGGGGCCGAGGCTGTTGCGGAGCATTTTTATGTGAGTGTCAACGGTGCGGTCGTCGCCGTAAAAGTCGAATCCCCACACCTCTTCAAGGAGCTTCTCGCGCGACATCGCGATGTTCATATTCTTTGCGAGGAAGAAAAGAATGTCATACTCCTTCGGGGTCATCTGGAC
>CANRLU010000006.1 GCA_947631535.1 uncultured Clostridia bacterium
GAACGGTCCATAAATGCGCCCGGGTCGCCTTCGTCGGCGTTGCAGCAGACGTATTTCTGGTCGGCGTCGGGAACGAGGTTGCGGGCCATAGACCATTTTCTGCCGGTCGGGAAGCCTGCGCCTCCGCGTCCGCGAAGACCGGATTTGAGCACTACGTCGATGACCTCTTCAGGGGTCATTTCGGTGAGGACTTTGCCGAGAGCGGCATAGCCGTCCATAGCTATGTATTCGTCGATGTTTTCGGGGTTGATAACGCCGCAGTTGCGGAGCGCTACGCGGTGCTGCGCCTTATAGAAGGCGGTGTCGGAAAGGGAGACGTCGGCAACGTTTTCTACCTTTTCCTCGCCGGTGTCGGCATAAACGAGGCGTTCTACAACGCGCCCCTTGAGAAGATGCTCGGTTACTATCTCGGGGACGTCGTCGGGAGTTACTCTCGAATAAAACGTGCCGTCGGGATAGATGATGACTACGGGGCCTAACGCGCAGAGACCGAAGCAGCCGGTCTGCACAAGTTTTACCTCCTCCGAAAGTCCGGCGATCTCTATCTGCTCGTTGAAAGCCTTCTGGATCGCCTTGGAGCCGGACGAGGTACAGCCGGTACCGCCGCATATCAGCACTTGTGAACGAATCATATTTTATATACCTCCTAATGATATTTTGGGTTACTGGTTGCTGCCGATGGTGTATTCCGAAACCACCGAGCCGCCCTTGAGGTGCTTCTCGATGACCTCTTTTGCCTTTTCGGCGGTCATCTTTACATATGTGACCTTCTCCTTGCCCGCCTCGAAGACCTCGACAACGGGTTCGTACTGGCAGATGCCGATGCAGCCCGTCTGGGTGACGGTGACCTTGTCGGAAAGGCCCTCGTTGGCCACTCCCTCGACGAACGCCGAGAGGACCGGACGCGCGCCCGCCGCGATGCCGCAGGTCGCCATTCCGACGACTACGCGGATATCGCCCTGACCTTCGCGGAGAACCACTCTGTCTTTCATCTTTTCTCTGATTGCTGCGAGTTCTGCTAATGATTTCATAAAACTCTATCCTTTCTGCGAAATTTATAGTGAATTTAAATTGCAAACGAATTTATTCCTCACCGTTATACTGCCCGTTAAGGTAGCCGGTTATCCACACGAGGACCTCGGCATTGTCGAGCGGGACGTCTTCGCCCAAAACTTCGCGGAGCTCTTTGGTGTCGAGCTTCACGTCAAATTCCGGCGAGGTGTGCGTGAAGAGAAAATCTATATCGGGGTTGCCCTGAATAAGCGTTACCACCGACGAGCATATGTCCCCGAGAGGGGTCATATCAATGTGGTTTTTATAGAACAGCGCGCGGGTAACGGTCCCGTGGTCGTCGGGCGAAAGCTCCTCGGCCTTAGACTCTATCGACATATTGCCGCCGGTCTGCTCGGCTTCGAGCTTTAAAAGCGGCAGCCCCAGCCCGACGGGGCGGGTAGTCCTTGTGGTGCAAAAAGGGTCGGTAACGTTTTTGAGGAACTCCGGAGTCATTCCGCAGCCGTCGTCCGAGATCTTAAGCTCAAGGGTCTCGTCGGTCTCGGTTATCGAAATGACGACGTTCTTCGCGCCCGCTTTTACGGAATTTTTGGCTATATCCAGAACGTTGAGCGAAAGCTCTTTCAAAGCGGCTCACTCCCCTCTCAGTTTTTCAAAGAGCCTCTTTCTCACGAGCGCCGATGAATAGGGCTCGTCGTCGAGGTCAAAATAAGCGTCGGCATCGCGGATATCCCAGAGGTAATGCGCGTCGGAGCTTATAACTATCTGCTTATCCTTTAAAATCGGGTATTTTTCGAGGTGCGGGGTTATCTTTTCCTTGTCGTGGAGCTCGGCGCAGGTGAACTTCGGATATTCCGGAAAAGTTCCGAGAACGGCAATGATTCCGTTCGCCTGGCGGTCGATATGTGCGGGGTAGCATATGCCCCCGTATTTTTTTACGACATCCGGCGCCTCGTCAACGGTTATCTCGGTCGCGTTGGGGAGCATAAACTCATCGGTCCCGATAACGTTCTCTTCGTCGTCCATAATAAGTTGGTCTCCGAAGATATCTACCCTGTTGGGTATCCTTATCCTCCGCGAATCGACCTCTTCGCCGAATTCGAGGGCTTTTTCGAGCTCTTCAAACAGGCATACGACGTGAATGTCCTCGGCGGTGGTGAGCTCCATTCCCGCAACCGGTATAACTCCGTAGCGCTTGCAGGCCTTGAAAAAGGCGGGACAGTTTTTGACGGCGTTGTGGTCGGTAAGAGCCATTATCTGTATCCCCGCCAGCGTTGCCGTTCCCGCGATGTTGGCGGGGGTCATATCGTTGTCGGCGCAGGGGGAGAGGCAGGAATGGATATGCAGATCGTAGTAATATCTGCTCATACGAGACCGGCTATCGCTTTTGCCGCCTCAAAGGTGGGCACCGGCGCCGAAACAATGTTCACGCCCCGCTGCTCGGCGGTGCTGATGACGTTTTCTTCGAGCGCAACGTTCTCCGAGAGGATAATAACCGCGGTGTCGCAAAGGGTCGCGACGGCGACGATGTTTATATTCGACATTATCGTTATCCACGCCTGACCCGAAGAAGCTCTGCCCATCACCCAGCTTAAAAGGTCGCCGCAGTAGCAGCCCGATACCTCGCGTTCCGGCTCCGGCAGACACACGGCCGCAAATCCGGTCTTCTCGCAAAGCTCTTTTACGGTCATATTCCGCTCTCCTTCCGCTCAGAGGGGTCGAATTTTCTCACGGGCTCGCCGTTTTGCAGGCGGTGAGTTCTTATTATGCAGCTTTCGAGGCTGCGCTCGCCTTTGACGACGTCTTCGGCGAACGCGCGGCAGTTCGGCGCGCCGCAGGAGCCGCAGTCTATTCCGGGAAGTTCGTCTCTCAGCTTCTGAATGTCTGACATCATTCGCATCGACTCGCCTATCGAGCCGCCGAGGCGGTTCATCGGCTTATAGTCGGGAATGTCTTCAAAGAAGTATTCCGGCGGGATATATTTTTTGTCGTCGGTCAAGAAGTTCTGCGACACCGGCAGATAGCGCCGAAGCGTCTGGAGCCTCGCCTTTGCGATAAACGGGTTCTCGACGGTCATAACTCCGCCGACGCAGCCGCCCGTGCAGGCGTTGAGCTCGATGAATTCGAGCTGCGGGATAGTTCCGTTCTCTATCTGGTCGAGCATCTCGACGACGTTCTCTATGCTGTCGGCCGCAAGGTATTTGTCGTTGAATATGGCGGTAGCCTCTCCGCCCGAAGCCGCCCAGCTTATGCCTATCATGCCCGAGTTTGAAACGGGCTGCGGGGTCTTGTCGCGGCTCATAAGATTGAGAAGTGAGAAGTAGATATCGCTCATCGAGACGACGAGGTCGATATTAGACTTATACTCGCCGAAGCCGTTCTTTACATAGCTGGTTTTCGCGGGGCAGGGGGAGATGAAGCATACGCCTATGTCTTCGTCCTTGAGCTCGGGGTGAGCGGCCTTGGCGCGCTTTCTCGCCTCTATCGCGGCTATCTCCATCGGCGGGAGGATAGGCAGAAGATTGTCTTTAAGATAGGGGAACCTGAGCGCTATCAGCCTCGCGATAACGGGGCAGGCCGAGCTTATGACCGGCTTTTTTATGCCCTCGGTCTTAAGGTAAAGGCGGGTGTATTCCGAGACTATCTCCGCCGCCTGCGATACCTCATAGACGTCGTTGAAGCCCATATCCAAAAGGCCCTGCAAAACGTAATCGACGTCTTCGAGCCCCTCGAACTGGCCGTAAAGCGAAGGCGCAGGCAAAGCTATCCTCCACTTATAGTCGTAGAGGTGATCGAGCTTGTTGCAGGTAGCTATCTTTGCGTGGTGCTGACACACCCTTATGCACTCGCCGCAGTCGATGCAGCGGTCGGGGTTGATGACGGCGTGCCCGCCGTCCACTCTTATTGCCTCGGTGGGACAGCGCTTTATGCAGGTGGTGCAGCCTGTGCAGCGCGACTCGTCGAGCGATACCGAGTGTTCGTATGTATTCATTATTTCACCACCATACTTCAGCGGCTTTACTTTATCAGAAATTTACGCACATAGTGATCTTGGTACCCTTGCCGAGTTCCGTCTCTATGTCCATTTTATCGGTATATCTTTTCATATTGGGCAGACCCATTCCCGCGCCGAATCCGAGCGACCTTATATTGTCGGGCGCGGTGGAATAGCCCTCTTTCATTGCGAGCTCTATATTGGGTATGCCGGGGCCGTGGTCGTTGAGGATTATCTCTATCCTGTCCTCATAGACCACAACGTCGGCCTCGCCGCCGTGGGCGTGAATGACCATATTTATCTCGCCCTCGTACATGGCTATGGATACCCTTCTTATCACATCGGCGGGTATGCCGAGCTCGCGCAGGTTCTTTTTTACCTGCACGGAAGCCTGCCCCGCAGTGGTGAAATTAGAGCCGTCAACGTTGAAATGGAATCTCAGGGATTCGCTCATGACCTCACTCCGTTTCCGACGAGCCCGCTCGTGTAGAGCAGGCCGCAGGCCTCATACATTCTCTTTTCGGTGCTCATAAGCACGATGCCGCTTTCGCGCGCAAGCTCGATCATATCGGGCGTGGGCTTTTTGGAGCGCACGAACACTATGCACACCATATCCATCATCTCCGCGGTGCGTATCACCTGAGAGTTGACGAGCCCCGTCAAAAGCACCGCCTGGTCTTTTACGTAGGCCAGAACGTCGCTCATCATATCGCTGCCGCAGGCGGAAAAAACGTCGTGCTCAAGATTTTCGTCGCCGCAGATAACATTTGCGTCCAAAAGGGAACGGATCGCTGAGATTTTCATAAGGCTCTCCCCTTTAATATAAATGTCGCGCCGTTATCAGGCGTATTTTGCCAAAATGGTGTCTACGTCGTTTGCGGTAAGTCTTCCGTAAACGTCTTCTCCCACGGTCATAACGGGGGCAAGTCCGCAGGCGCCGATGCAGCGGCAGGCTTCGAGCGAGAATTTACCGTCGGGAGTGCACTCGCCGGGGCCTATCTTGAGGACTTCGGTGAGCCTGTCAAGAATCTGCTGCGAGCCCTTTACATAGCAGGCGGTGCCGAGGCAGACCGAGATCTGATGATCGCCCTTGGGCGAGAGAGCAAACTGCGCATAGAAGGTGGCGATGCCGTAAACTTCCTCTACCGAAACGCCCATGCCCTCGGCTATCATCGACTGTACTTCAAGAGGGAGGTAGCCGTAAATCTCCTGAGCGTCCTGCATAACCTGCATAAGAGAGCCCTCTACATGCTTCTTTTCGTTGATTATCGCCTTGAGTTTTGCCTCCTGTTCGGGTGTGCCGCGGAAGGGAACTGTGCTTGCGCGTTTTTTCATGGTATCCATCCTTTCAAATATTTAAAAATGTCGTACTTTGCGGTATACATACAATAGGAGTATAGCATATTGCCGCGAGAATATCAAGAGCAAAAACAAAAAAAGCGGGGGCTAACCGCCGGAAATTTCACGCAAAAATGAAATTTTTTGCACGGTCAGCCGCCGAAAAGACTATTTTTTGTGTTCGCAGAGGTCATAAAGCGGGCAGCCCTCGCATTTCGGCTTTCTTGCCGAGCAGGTGTCTCTGCCGAAATTTACCAGCCTGTGGCAGAAATCCGAAGCTCTGTCCATCGGCAGGACTTCTCTTAACTGCTTCTCGACCTTTGCGGGGTCGGTCCCCTCCGAGAGGCCGAGGCGGCCGCAGATCCTTATACAGTGGGTGTCGGTGACGACGGCGGGCTGCTTATATACGTCGCCGAGAATGAGGTTGGCGGTCTTTCTGCCGACGCCGGGGAGCGAAAGCAGGTCCTCCATATTGTCGGGAACTTTGCCGCCGAAGTCGGAAATAAGCTTCTGCGAGAGCTCGATTATGCTCTTGGCCTTTGTGTGGAAAAGTCCGCAGGGCTTTACTATCCGCTCAACCTCCGAGAGCTCGGCCGAGGCGAAGCTCTCAAGCGTCGGGAACGCCGCGAAGAGCTCTTTTGTGACTATATTCACGCGGGCGTCGGTGCACTGCGCCGAGAGGCGGACCGAGATGAGAAGTTCGTAGGGCTTTTCGTATACGAGCGAGCACTGCGCCTCGGGGTAGACCTCTTCGAGGCGGCTCACTATCCGCTCTGCGCGGGATCTAAGGTCGGTTTTTTCAGACATAACGCTCCTCCTGACGAATTTTGTCGCTTATACTATAGCAGATTTGATTTAAAAATGCAAGAAGGAGTGAGAGAGGAAATGTCAAATTGAGCGGAAAACTAAAAGTTTTCGGTTGAGACTGTTATAAGAGACTTTCCGCCTGACGGGGGAGTTTTCGGCGGAGGCCGAGGTTTTTGCTTCCACACCCCCTGCCCCCTCTCCCTCATAGAGGAAGAGGGCAAGCGACGCTCCAACTGTGTTGCCTTCCCCTGCTAAACTCTGCCAAGCGGGGGCCGCTCCTTTGCCTTGGGCGGCAAAAGTCGGCGCACTCTTTCGGGTCGAGAGCGAAGCGAACGACAAATGCGGCGTGACTATGATACCTCCCCTGCTAAACTCTGCCAAGCGGGAACCGCTCATTTGCCTTGGGCGGCAAAAGTCGGCGCACTCTTTCGGGTCGAGAGCGAAGCGAACGACAGATGCGGCGTGACTATGACACCTCCCCTGCTAAACTCTGCCAAGCGGGAACCGCTCATTTGCCTTGGGCGGCAAAAGTCGGCGCACTCTTTCGGGGCGAGAGCGAAGCGAACGACAGATGCGGCGTGACTATGATACCTTTTTTCGACGCCGCATTGGCGCCGCATTATTGTTGACAAAAGGCAGAAAATAGGATATACTATATCTAACTGTATATCCGTGCTTTCGGACGGAACAAATTTAAAGGAGAGTTCTCAATGGGTCTTTTGGATAAAATATTCGGCACCTACAGCGAGCGCGAGCTCAAACGTATCGAGCCGATAAAAAATAAGGTATTGGAGCTTGAGGGGAAATATAAGGCGATGTCCGACGCGGAGCTTCGCGCCGAGACCGACGTCTTCAAGCAAAGGCTTGCCGCGGGCGAGACCCTCGACGACATTATGCCCGAGGCATTGGCCGTCTGCCGCGAGGCCGGCGACAGAGTCCTCGGGAAGCGCGCGTTCCCCGTTCAGATAATAGGCGCGATAGTTTTGCATCAGGGCAGGATAGCCGAAATGAAGACCGGTGAAGGCAAAACCCTCACCGCCTGCCTCGCCTCTTACCTCAACGCACTCTCGGGCGAGGGAGTTCACGTCGTAACCGTCAACGACTACCTCGCAAAATTCCAGTCGGAGGAGATGGGAAGAGTCTACCGCTTCCTCGGGCTCTCGATAGGCGTTATCCTCCATTCAAAAACGCCCGCCGAGCGCCGCGAAGCCTATAACTGCGACATCACCTACGGCACCAACAACGAATTCGGCTTCGATTACCTCCGCGACAATATGGCCCTCTATAAAAAAGACAGGGTGCAGCGCGGCCACGCCTTTGTCATCGTGGACGAGGTGGACTCGATACTCATAGACGAGGCGAGGACTCCGCTTATAATCTCGGGGCAGGGCGAGGAGGCCTCAGACCTCTATCAGAAAGCCGACAGGTTCGCAAAAGGCCTTAAAAAGGTGGTTACCGTTGAGACCGAAAACAAGCAGGACACCGACATTATCTACGATGGCGACTATATCGTTGACGAAAAGGCAAGGACCGCCACCCTCACCAAGAGGGGCGTTGAAAAGGCCGAAAGCGCCTTCGGAGTAGAAAATCTCACAGACTCAGAAAACATCACCCTTTTGCACCACATAAATCAGGCGATAAAGGCAAACGGCGTTATGAAGCGGGATATAGACTACGTCGTCAAGGACGGCGAGGTCATAATCGTTGACGAGTTCACCGGACGCCTTATGTACGGCCGCCGCTTCAACGACGGTCTGCACCAGGCCATCGAGGCAAAGGAAGCTGTAAAGGTCGCGAGGGAGTCGAAGGTCGAGGCAACGATAACCTTCCAGAACTATTTCAGGCTCTATAAAAAGCTCTCGGGTATGACGGGTACCGCCGCAACCGAGGAAAACGAATTCAGGGAGATATATAAGCTCGACGTCATCGTCGTTCCGACGAATATGCCGATGATACGCATAGACCACCCCGATGTGGTGTATAAGACCGAGAAGGCGAAATTCAACGCCGTTATCGACGAGATAGTGAGGTGCCACGAAAAGGGCCAGCCGGTGCTCGTCGGCACGATATCCATTGAAAAGTCGGAGATACTCTCTTCGATGCTCAAGCGCAAGGGCATAAAGCACGAAGTCCTGAACGCGAAGTACCACGAGCGCGAGGCGCAGATAGTCGCGCAGGCGGGCCAGCTCGGAGCCGTGACCATCGCCACCAATATGGCCGGTCGAGGCACCGATATCATGCTCGGAGGAAACGCGGAATTTCTCGCAAAGGCGGAGCTCTCAAAGCTCGGCTACGACGAAGAACAGATATATGAGATAACCGGTTTTACCGAGACCGACGACCCCGAGATATCGGAGGGGCGCGAAAAATATCACGAGATAATGGCGCGATTCTCGGCCGACATAAAGGAAAAGGCCAAAAAGGTAAAAGCTGCGGGAGGCCTGTTTATCATCGGCACCGAGAGGCACGAGTCGAGGCGAATAGACAACCAGTTAAGAGGACGTTCCGGCCGTCAGGGAGACGAGGGCGAATCGAGGTTCTACCTTTCGCTCGAAGACGACCTTATGAGGCTCTTCGGCGGCGACAGGATAACCGCCATGATGAACACTATGAGCATACCCGAGGATATGCCTATAGAGTCTAAGATGCTGTCAAGCGTCATAGAATCTTCCCAGAGAAAGGTGGAGGGCAGGAACTTCAACATAAGAAAGAACGTCCTCAACTACGACGACGTCATGAACGCCCAGCGCGAGATTATCTACGGCGAGCGTTCGAAGGTCCTCGAGGGCGAAGACCTCAAGGAATACGTCGTAAAGATGATACACGACTTTGTCAGCGACAGCATAAACGCATACCTCGCCGGAGACGAGCCCGAGAACTGGAATCTTGCGGGTCTGAGGGAGCATTTTGCGGGGCTCTTCACCGTGGAAGGAGACTTCAACTACACTCCGCAGGAGCTTGACGTGCTTTCGAAAGAAGAGCTTGCGGAAAAGGTCACGGAGGCCGCTCTTAAGCGCTATGCCGAGAAGGAGAAGGAGTTCACTCCGGAGATCATGAGAGAAGCGGAGCGCGTGGTGCTCTTGCAGGTGGTGGACACCAAGTGGAAGCAGCACATCGACGACATGGACGAACTCAAGAGAGGCATATCGCTGCGCTCCTACGCCAGCCACGACCCCGTCGTCGCCTACCGTATGGAAGGCTTTGACATGTTCGACGCGATGGTGGCATCTATCCGCGAAGACACCGTGAGGATGCTCTACAATCTGCGTCTGCGCAAAGAGGCGCCGATGCAGCGCAAGCAGGTCTTCCACCCCATTGACACCGGCTCGGACGGCAGCGTTTCGGCTACGAGGACCGTCTCGAAGAAGAAGCCCGGAAGAAACGACCCCTGTCCCTGCGGCAGCGGTCTGAAATACAAAAAGTGCTGCGGCCGCAACGACTGACCGCAGCTGTAAAGGTGCCCCGATGAGGCGGAGCCCCCTCCGGCGGCTTCGCCGCCGGAGGGCCGCGGGGCTTGGCCCCGCGGCCGCCTGAAGCCCGCAGGGCCTCAGGGCGGGCTCCGCCCGGACGCAGGCGCCCGCATAAAGCGCCTGCGAAAAACGCACGAACGCTTGAAAGCATATATAGAGAGGAGCAGAATTATGAGATTCAGTACGGCTTTTCGCTCGGCGGACATACTCCTGCCGAAATGTGAGGATATGTCAAAGTGGTCGGTGGTCGCGTGCGACCAGTATACCTCCCAGCCGGAGTATTGGGAAAAGGTCAATGAATACGTCGGCGGCGCACCGTCGTCGCTGCGGCTCGTCCTGCCCGAGGTCTATCTCGGCCGAGAGGATACCCCGTCAAGGATAAAGGAGATAAACGCAAATATCCGCGAATACCTCTCAAACGGGCTGTTCGAGGAGTATAAAGACTCGATGATATACGTTGAGCGCACCCAGTCCGACGGAAAAGTGAGGCGCGGACTTGTCGGCGCCATAGACCTCGAGCGGTACGATTACCGCCCCGGGAGCAGCTCGCAGGTGAGGGCCACCGAGGCCACCGTCGAGGAGCGCATACCTCCCCGCCTCGAGATAAGAAAGGACGCCGAGCTCGAACTGCCCCACATTATGATACTTATAGACGACCCCGGTTTCACCGTCATCGAGCCGCTCGCAAAGAGGCAGCTGAAAAAGCTCTACGACTTCCGCCTTATGGCCGGAGGCGGGAGCATAGCAGGCTATCTTGTTGACGGCGAAGGCATTGCCGAAGTTGACCGCGCGCTCGGGAGACTCGCAGAAAAAAGCCCGCTTCTCTTCGCGATGGGCGACGGCAATCACTCCCTCGCCACCGCAAAGGAACATTATGAAAGGTTAAAGAGAGAGCACCCGGGTGAGGACATGTCCGACCATCCTGCGAGGTACGCCCTCTGTGAAATAGTCGATCTTCACAGCGAGGCCCTCGAATTTGAGGCGATACACCGCCTCGTAAAGGTAGACGACCCCTATAAATTCGTGCTCGAAATGTCTATGGCCCTCGGGCTCACCGGCGTGCCATGTCCGCAGAAAGTCAGGATATACCGCAATTACTCCGTCCGCGAGCTCTGCATAGGCAGCCCGTCGTCGGGGCTCGCCGTCGGGAGCGTTCAGAACTTCCTCGACCAATACCTCAAGGAAAACGGCGGAAGCATAGATTACATACACGGGGCCGACGTTCTGCGGCGGCTTTCCGAGGAAGACGCCGCCATAGGTATAGAATTTCTTCCGATCAAAAAGGAAGAGCTCTTCCCCGCCGTGGAAAGCGGAGGTTCGCTGCCCCGCAAGACCTTCTCGATGGGCAGCGCACAGGATAAAAGATATTACTTAGAGGCAAGAAAGATAGTAAAATAACGTTGCGTATAAGAAAAGAGGTCAAAATTGAATAGGAAATACATATTCCGAGTGCTCACCGTCGTTCTGCTTGTCTCGGCCGACCAGCTTTCAAAGCTCGCCGCCACCCTGCTGATCGGCGATTCGACCCGCGAACTTGTTCAGCTCCGCCTGAGCGACGGCTGGTTTGTTTTCCACGTTCACCCCGATCTTAACGTCCGAGATTCCGTCCTTATCAGCGTTCTGCTCGCGATAGTTATGTTTGCGCTTCTTGCGTCCGTCATATTCTGCGCTCGCCGAGCGAGGGCATACGCCCTTGAAGGCATCTCGGGAGCCGACGGAGTTAAAAGCTGTCCGCGATTTACCAATGCCGCCATATGCCTCCTCTTTGCGGGGGTCGTCAGCAGCATGCTGTTCGACGCTTTTCTCTGGGGCGGCTCGCTCGACTTCATCTGCTTCGAGCGCTACAAATACCTCACCGAGGGCGGCGTTCAGTATACCGACGTCTACCGCTTCGACATAGACCTCAAGGACATTTACCTCATTGTCGGCGGCATTATGCTCTTGGTAAGATGCGCCCTCTGGGACATCTCGGTCCTAAAGCTTCCAAAGGAGGAGCGAAAGCTCGTCTCTAAAAGGCTTCGCGACCCCGTGGGGCTTATCCGCTCGGCGAGGTCAGAGAGCCGGAGCGAAGAGCCCGAAAACGGCTTTTCATTCTCTGTCGGAAGCGTTATTGACCTTATCAGCACGATAGTCTCCGGGATCCTCGCGAGCGCTGTTTTCGGGGCGGCGGCCTACTTTATTTTCACCTTTGTTCTTCTGCCCGTCGCGGCGGAATATATAGCTCCGCTCGGCAGCTTTTTAAACGATATCGGCAGAAAATACGACGCCGAGACCGTCTACCGCACCATTCAGGAAGCGATAACTCTTTTGGCGATCTTTCCTGCGCACTACGGGGCCAACGCCTCGGCGAAGCGTCTTGAAAAGGCGTTTATCCGCAACACCGAGGGCAGGCTTCTCCCCGGCGAGGGGCTCGCCTACCGGCTGAGACACAACCTTTTGTTCGATATTCTGACCGTTGCCGGAGTCGCGCTCATAGGCTTCGGGCTGAGCGCGGCGCAGGTGAAGATACCCTATCTCTGCCTGCCGTTCGACCTTATATGCCGAAACTTCGGGGTCGCCCGAGGCATAGCGGCAGCCCTGATAATAACCGCCGCAGCGCAGGTCTTCGGCGCGTTAAAGGCGCAGCGCTATTGGAGCGCGGCCTATCTTTTCAGCGATTAGGGGGGCGGCGATATGAAAATACTGATACTTTGTTACTTCGCGGTCGCCGCGGTTATCCTCAAAGGCGTATACAACTGGGTGAGGGCGATAGTTCTGCGGCTGACTTTTATTTCCCGTCTCGGCAGAATATGCCGAAAAAACGGGTATGAGCTCAAAAAGCCGAGAAACATCTTCGCTTCGTTCTTTTGCCTCTCCCCGAAGCCGGACATCACCGTAAAAGTCGGCGGCACCGAATACCTCATAAGGTTCATCACCTGCCGCGCACGAAAGCGCGCCTATCACTTCGCCGACCACGAGTGGTTCGTGAGGGCAATGCGGCTCAACCTGCTTTTCTTCTTATCGCAGGGAGAAAGCCTCACGCTTTTCCGCAAATTAAAGCGCCTGCCTCCCATAGACCGTGAATACCTCACGGAGGGCTCGCAGGTGGTGCTTTTGTTCAACCCCTCGCCCGTTTCGATAACGTTCACAGGCTCTAACCGTCGCGAAACGGGGGCCGACGGCGCATATTTCGACGGCTGGCTCATCTACAGCGCAAACGGCTTTAAAAAGCTTCTGGAGCAGGTGGGCTCCGGCGGCATTTGATATCATTCACAAGGAGAACATATGAAGACGATATACGTTATTTTTTCTTCTACCGACCTTAAAGTGGGCAGAATGATAAGGGTGTTCACCCGAAACGAATACAACCACTGCTCTATCTGCCTGCTGGAGGATCTCTCGAAATTCTATTCCTTTTCGCGGCTCTACCGCTCGAACCCGCTCGTCAGCGGGTTTACGGTGGAATCGCCGCAGCGCTACACTCTGAGCGCCCGCACCAAGCTCAAGATAGTTGCGGTGCCGGTGGAAGACGACCGCTTTGAGGACGTCCGTAAAATGATAAGGAATATGAACGAGCACGAAGACGAATACGTTTATAATTTCTTCTCGGCTGCGGCTTACATATTCGGCAGGAAATTCACCCGCGAAAACGCCTTTACCTGCGCCGAATTCACGAGCAAGGTGCTCACGACGGCGGGCATTGAGATGCCGAAGATGTCAAACATCGAGCAGATGGAGGCTTCGCTCGCCTGCTTCCCTGCCTGGGAGGGCAGAGCCGTTGACGGGCTTTTTGACAGCGGCTGGGGCGACGACAAATATCTTCTGCCGCTGGGCAGGCTCGAGTCGGCCGTGCAGATGTACCGAAGATTCAAGCGGCTCGTAGTCGGACGCGCATAGGCATAAAAAAGTCAGGCGGGATAAGTCCCGACCTGACTTTGATTTTTATTTAAGCTTCAGCAGCAGCTCGGTCAGCTCTGCGACGCCGTCAGCGATGTATTCTGCGCCGGCGCGTTCAAGCTCCTCGCGGGGGCCGTAGCCGTAGAGCACGCCTACGCAGCCTATGCCGTTTTCCCGCGCGCCCAGAACGTCGTAGTCGCGGTCGCCTATCATCAGAACTTCTGCCTTGTCCTCGACGCCGAACGCTTCGAGGGCCTGTGCTATCACCTGCGCCTTGGTCATATCCTCGCCGTCGAGGGGTATGCCCTTTACCACACAGAAGTATTCCGAAAGCCCGAAGTGACGGAGTATCCTCTCGCAGTACACCTGCGGCTTAGATGTCGCCACGCCGAGGAAATATCCCGCTCGGCAAAGCGTTTGCAGGCACTCGGGGATCCCATCGTAAACGGCGTTCTCAAAAAGCCCCTTTTCGGAGAAATACTCGCGGTAAACGTCAACGGCCTCCACCGCCTTTTCTTCGGAGAACCCGCCGAACTTCATAAACGACTCTATCAGCGGCGGGCCGACGAACTTTTTCAGCGTTTCGCCGTCGGGAACGTCTTCGCCGAGCTTTTCAAAGGCGTATTTCAGGGAGTTGATTATCCCCGTCGCCGACTCGGTGAGCGTGCCGTCAAGGTCAAAAAGAAGATATTTCACAGCTCAGCCTCCCCTGCTGCGGCTCTGGCGCCTTAAAAGCCTATCTTTTGGGAGATGTAGTCCCCAACCTCGGCTATAGGCATCCTCACCTGCTCCATAGTGTCGCGGTCTCTTACGGTAACGCAGCCGTCGCTCTGGGATTCGAAATCGTAGGTGACGCACCACGGCGTGCCGATCTCGTCCTCGCGGCGGTATCTCTTGCCGATGGAGCCGGTTTCGTCGAAATCGGTCATAAAGCGGGCGGAGAGCTGCTCATAGACCTTGAGGGCGTCCTCGGAGAGTTTCTTAGAGAGCGGCAGCACGGCGCACTTATACGGCGCTACGGCGGGGCTTAAGTGAAGCACCGTTCTCACGTCGTTCTTCTCGGCGTCGATGACCTCTTCGTCGTATGCCCCGCAGATGAGCGCGAGGACGGTTCTGTCGAGGCCGTAGGTTGACTCTATTATATAAGGAATAAATCTCTCGTTGGTCTCGGGGTCGAGATAGCTCATATTTGTGCCGCTGTATTCCTGGTGGCGGGTGAGGTCGAAGTCGGTGCGGTTGTGAGTGCCGTTTATTTCGCCCCAGCCGAACGGGAAGAGGAACTCGATGTCGCAGGCGGCCTTGGCGTAATGCGCGAGCTTTTCGTGGTCGTGGAACCGAAGGTGCTCGGGAGCAAGACCGAGGTCTTCAAAGTATTTCTTTCCGTAGGCCTTGAAGTATTCGTAGAGCTCGCCGTCGGAGCCCTCTTTGCAGAAGGTCTGGAACTCCATCTGCTCGAACTCTATCGTGCGGAAGGTAAAGTTGCCGGGGGTTATCTCGTTTCTGAACGCCTTGCCGATCTGCCCGATCGAGAAAGGCAGCTTTGCGCGCATAGTGCGTTGGACGTTCAGGAAGTTGACGTATTCGCCCTGGGCGTTTTCGGGCCTGAGATAAATAACGCTCTTTGAGTCGTTGGTAACTCCGCGGTAGGTCTGGAACATAAGGTTGAATTCGCGGATATCGGTGAAGTCGTGCTTGCCGCACTTGGGGCAGGGAATGTGGTGATCCTTTATATATTGGAACATCTCTTCCTTGGTCATTCCGTCGGCGTGGGCGTTGGGGTCAAAGGCGTCGATAAGATTGTCGGCGCGGTGACGGGTCTTGCACTCGCGGCAGTCAAGAAGCGGGTCCGAGAAGCTTGCAACGTGTCCCGAAGCCTCCCACACTCTCGGGTGCATAAGGATATCGGCGTCTACCTCATAAGAATTTTTGCGCTCCTGGATAAAGCGTTTGCGCCAGGTATCTTTAACGTTGTTTTTGAGACGCGAGCCCAGGGGGCCGTAGTCCCAGGTGTTGGCGAGACCGCCGTAGATATCCGAGCCGGGGAAGATGAATCCCCTGCCCTTGCAAAGCTCTACTATTTTCTGCATGCTCTTTTCGGTGTTTTCCATAAGTATGCTCCTTTAAATAAAAATGAAAATTTCCGCATATATTTTAGCGCGGAGAGCCCGATAAGTCAATAGATTTTTGAAAATCGGGCCGATAATAGGCAATCGGAGGCAAAATCTTCGTCAAAATAGATAAACCGAAGCGCCAAAAAATAAAAAAATCACAAAATTGAAGAAAAAAGCTTGACAACGCTGAATAATTGTGGCAAAATTGAAATCGTGGATAACTGCCGCATAGCTGTGCGCGCGGCAGTACCTGAAAAATGAATAATGATTTAGGAGGTCATTATATGGCAAAGAAAATTTTGGCAGTGCTTCTTGCGCTGGCAATGACTCTTTCTCTGTTCAGCTTCAATGTCTTTGCGGCTGATGAAGTTGTCGAATATGAGACTGCCGTTTCTCTCATTACTGACGGCAAGGGTCTGACCGGTACTGCCTTTACCGGCCCTACCATTGGTTGGGGTTCAAAGGCTATTGAGAGCACATCTGCCGAATGGGCGGATTTTGTTGAGGCTGTCAATACCGAAGGCGCAAGATTCGTATTGAAATACACCATAACCGGTGAGCCCGGAAAAAATGACAAGGGCGAAGATGACTACGGTTGGTTCAACTTCTTCCAGGCTTCTACCGAGCCCGGCGGAACCGGCCACGTCAGCGTTCCTAACTACAGCAGTGACGCCGGTAAGTTTGTCGATACTCTCGACGGCGAAGTTATGAGCAATCAGTGGAGCCTTCTCCACGCCGGCGAGCACGTTGTTACTTACAACACCGCCGATTGGCTCGAAGTTATCACTACACACACCTGCACTGACCACCACCCAGATGGGGGGGTCACGCTTGATGATGTGACTAACCTTTGCTTCCAGTCCGGTATGCCTGCTTCTCTCGAAGTTGCTTTTAATAGCCTCGTTGTTGAAGTTCCTAAGACTGCAGATCCCGAGCCGGAGCCGTCAGTTACTTACGAGGAAACTGCTATAGACGGCGCAAAGGTAGTAGACGTTAATGTTGCAGTTTCTGCGGATAAGGATGCTCCTACTCCTGTAAGCTGGGTCTTTGACCCGTCCGGAGCAGGTTTTGGAAATCAGGTCATAGACCAGTCGTTCAAAACTCCGTACGAAACAAATCCTGACGCTTATATTAAGCTCACTCTTTCTGCAGAAGGATCAGTCACCGCTATCGGCGGTTACAGCTCCCAGAATGTGTCGAAAGACAACATCAAGTATGTTGATAATCCTACCATTATCACTGTTGCCGGCGAAGACGGCGTTACCGTTTATATTCCCGCCAAGGAAGTTGTAGACGCTTTTGGCGATATAGGCGGAATGTGGGGCATTGCTATCACCGGTACCGGAACCGTTAAGACTTTCAGCCTTGTTAATCTTAAGGAATCCGGAACCGAGCCCGATGAGCCTCCTGTCGATGAAGACGACCTTGCCCTTTCCCAGAAGTTTGAGTGGGGCCGTTGGGCGGCAGAAGCCATCAACCTGTATGAAAACGAGGAAGGCGTTGCCCGCTACAGCACTACTGTCGGCGAAATCCTCGCAAGATTCGGCACTGCCGAAATCACTTTCACTGTAAAGAGCGTTACCGGTGAAAAGGCTACCGAGACCGACGTAAGCAAAGTCTTTACCGACATCGTCGGTTCCGCAACCGATCACGGCTGGATAGCCGGTGCCAAATTCACCACCACCAACGACGGCGGCAAGGTCACCGTTACCATAGACCTTAAGTCGATCTTTAAAGATTGCAGTGCTTCTAATAAATTCAACGAGTTCAAGCTCTTTGTGCTCACCCCCGGCACTGATCCTGCCGACGAAGAAGCAAGAATCACCACCGTTATTACCGAGCCTGTACTTAGATTCGTCGAAAAGGCTCCCGAAGAAAGCGAGCCTAAGGGCTACGTCACTGATCCCGCTTTTACCGAAGCCGAGGTTACCGTTGACGAAGACGGCAACATAGTTATCACTCCCGACGGTAAGGTTGAGACTGAGGGCCTTCTCATCACCTTCGACGGCGACGGCGCTCCCGCTGACGGTACTGTTGTAGTAAATTGCGTCACCGATGACGGCGAACAGATCGAAGTCTTCAATGAACCCGACGGCAAATCCTTTGATGACTGCGTCAATTCTTGGGACTTCTGCGGATTCGGCGGACTTTGGGGAAGAGATTGCGCCAACATCTTTGACATCACTCTTGAAAGAGTAAGGGAAATCTTCGCCACCGAAGGCGCATCGTTCGTCTACGTGTACGGCGGAACTCCCGGTTATAACAACGGCGGCACTCCCGCTGCGGTTCTCAACGGTAACTTCGAAGCCGGCACTAACTTTGCCGTAACTGTAGAAGACGGTCTCAGAGTCGGAACCGTTAAGCTCGCTGATGTTATGGCCAAGTCCGGAGTTACTGCAGACAAGATTGATAACTTTGTTATACAGATAAGTACTGACAACTTCAAGCTTTACAAGGCTTACTTCGTTCTTCCCGGTGTTGCCGGCGCAGCGCCCGTTGAATTCAAGGCCGGTCAGAAGTATGTCGAAATTCCTACCAGTAAGAAATCTGCCATTACAAGTGTCGTCATCTCCTACGAGGGCGCAAAGGCTGAAGATATCGTTTCCGTCAAGGTCAAGTCCGAAGACGAATACAATCCCTTTGCCGGCCTGAACGGCTACACCATTCAGCTCGGTGAGGATTATCACGGCTTCCTCTTCGGCGGACACCTCATCACCCTGCCTCACACCTTCGGCGACGACAACATCTGCACCGCTTGCAGCTACGAGAGAAAGAATGTCGGCCCCGAGACCGTTGAACCCGATTGGGTCCTCGAAAAGACCGGAGGTCAGGACTTCAATGATCTTACCGTTGCCGGCGGCCTCGAGCTCGTCACTACCAACGGCAGGACCCGTCTCGCAACGAGCTGGCAGAGCGACGTTTACGGTCAGCTTGTAGACGCTCTTAACACCTACACCGATGACATAATCAAGATCACCTACACCGGAACCATCACCGCTTTCGGTATCGAATCCGAAAATGCCGGCATTATCGACGTCGAGTGCGAAGTCACCGAGGGCGACAAGAACGTTATGACCGTCTCCGTTGCCGACTTCCTCGAGGCCGGAAAGCCCGCCCTTGATGATTCCAGCTGGAGAAACATCTACGTAGTAGCCGAGGATGGCGCTGTTCTCTACAGCTTCGAGATCATCAAAGACGTTCCCGTGGAAGAGCCCAAGCCTGAGCTTACCACTCTTGACCAGGGCGATGCCTGCGTCATAGACATCTCCGATCTCGGCCTCAAGTCCGGCGACACCGTTCACATCAAGATTGCCGGTACCGTAAGCACTTCCGTAGACGCTATCCGCCTCTTCCTCGCGACCGAGGGTGCGTTCAACAACAACGCGTCCGATATCGTAAATGCTGAGCTCGACGGCAACTCCTTCACCTTTGAAGGCGACCTCACTGCTCAGGGCGACATCCTCTACCTCTACCTCAAGTCGCAGGCCGGCGGCCCCGCCCTTCACCCGAACAACTTCGAATTCACCGTTTTCTCGGCTGAAAAGGCGTAATCACTATTTGACATCATCGTAATTGTATAAACCACTTCTTGCGGCAGGGGCGTCCTTCGGGGCGCCCTTGCCGTATCTGCACGATTATTCGGCGATTCACACAAATTTAACGATTCGGTGTGCTAAAAGTTTTTGTCTTCCGTATGTTGACACTTGTCCGTGAGTGAAGTATAATTTAGACTAAAGCAATATATAATTCACTACGACTATCTATACAGGAGGAAAATTTATGAGAGTTTACAATTTCAGCGCGGGGCCGGCAATGCTCCCCGAAGAAGTCCTTAGGCGCGCGGCCGACGAGATGCTCGAATACGGCGAGAGCGGCCAGTCGGTAATGGAGATGTCGCACCGCTCGAAGGAGTATCAGGCGATAATCGACTCCGTCGAGGCGAAGCTGCGCAAAGTAATGTCGATTCCCGACAACTACAAGGTACTGTTCCTGCAGGGCGGCGCTTCGAGCCAGTTCGCGATGATCCCGCTCAACCTTATGAACGGCTCCGGCAAGGCAGATTTCGTCCTTACCGGCCAGTGGGCCACGAAGGCCTATCAGGAGGCCTCGCGCTATGGCGAGTGCAAGGTCGTCGCTTCCTCTAAGGATAAGACCTTCAGCTATATTCCCGAGCTCAACAAGGCTGATTTCACCCCCGACGCCGACTACTTCCACATCTGCTACAACAACACCATCTACGGCACAAAGTTCACAGAGCTCCCCGAGACCGGAAACGTCCCGCTCGTCGCCGATATGTCGAGCTCTATCCTCTCCGAGCCCGTCGATGTTTCGAAGTTCGGTATGATCTACGCCGGCGCGCAGAAGAATATGGGCCCTGCCGGTCTTACGGTCGTCATTATCCGCGAAGACCTCATCGGCCACGCCCGCGACATCACCCCGACGATGTTCAACTACAAGACCCACGCCGACAACGGCTCGATGTACAACACCCCGCCGACCTACGGGATCTATATCCTCGGCCTCGTGCTCGACTGGATTGAAGAAAAGGGCGGCCTCGAGGCTATGGCGAAACTCAACGCCGAAAAGGCGAAGCTCCTCTACGACTTCCTCGACGGCTCCAAGCTTTTCAAGCCCACCGTTCAGGGCAAGGACCGCTCGCTTATGAACGTTCCGTTCGTAACCGGCTCCGACGAGCTCGACGCGAAGTTTGTTTCCGAAGCCAAGAAGGCCGGTCTCATCAACATCAAGGGCCACCGCTCCGTCGGCGGCATGAGAGCTTCGATCTACAACGCGATGCCGAAAGCCGGCGTTGAGAAGCTCGTAGAGTTTATGAAGAAGTTTGAAGCCGAAAATGCGTAAGGAGAATCGATATGTTCAAGATCCTGACTTTAAATAAGATTGCCGCCTGCGGCACCGACCTCTTCGACAGGTCGAAATACACCGTTGCCGACGCGGAGGCCGAACCGGACGGCATTATGGTTCGCTCGGCGAATATGCTCGAAGAAAAATTCGCGCCCACCCTCAAAGCGATAGCCAGAGCCGGCGCGGGCGTGAACAACATTCCGGTTGACCGCTGCTCCGAAGAGGGCATATGCGTGTTCAACACCCCGGGAGCCAACGCCAACGCGGTCAAAGAGCTCGTTATCGCGGGACTTCTGCTGACTTCACGCAAGATACCCGCCGCCATCGACTGGGCAAAGACCTTAAAGGGCAAGGGCGACGAAGTCTCAAAGCTCGTTGAAAAAGGCAAGGCGGCATTTGCCGGACCCGAAATTATGGGCAAGACCCTCGGAATAATCGGCCTCGGTGCGATAGGCGTTAAGGTCGCGAACACAGCGCTCTCCCTCGGTATGGAAGTAGTCGGCTACGATCCGTTCCTCTCGGTCAACGCGGCCCTGAGTCTCAAGCCGAGCGTAAAGGTCGTGAAGACCCTCGACGAAGTCTACGCTGCGTCGGATTACATCACCCTCCACCTGCCCTATAATAAAGACACCAAGGACACCGTCTGCGCCGACAGCCTCGCAAAGATGAAGGACGGCGTAAGGATTCTCAACTTCGCGCGCGGCGAGCTTGTCAACACCGACGATATCCTTTCGGCGCTCGGCAGCGGAAAATGCGCGGCCTATATCACCGACTTCCCGAACGACGCGCTCATCGGCGTTGAGGGCGTGACGGCCGTTCCTCACCTCGGAGCTTCCACCCCCGAATCGGAGGACAACTGCGCTGTGATGGCGGCACAGGAGCTCATAGCCTACCTCGAGCACGGCACCGTTAAAAACTCGGTCAACCTGCCCGACTGCGAGCTCGCGAAGACCGCCGACTGCCTCGTCTGCGTTATCCACAAGAACGTGCCGACGCTGATAAATCAGATCACCGGCGCGATATCTGCCTGTGGCGGCAACATCGAGAACATCGCCTCGAAGTCCAAGAAGGACTGGGCTTACACGATGCTCGACGTGACCGGCGCCGTTGCTCCTGCCGACATCGAAAAGATAGACGGCGTGAGCGGCGTAAGAGTGCTTTAAACCGCATAAAAAATCCGCAGGAGCCGCTTGGTTCCTGCGGTTTTTGATATATGCTTACAGTTCGATGAGCGCGCCGGGCTCCACGGCCACGGCATCGTCGGGGCGGCGCTCCAAGAGCACCTTTACGGCGGTGGGGTTGTAAACAAACCTGCCGTCGGCGGAGTATTCGAGCGACTTTGCCGCGAGGTCGTACTCGCAGATCTCGATGTTGGTGGCGAACCAGATGTCTTCGCGCCCCGAGACCTTAGAGAGGATATCCTCGATAAGGCCCCAGTTTTTGTCGCGGCGGAACTCGGGAGTGTGGCCCCAGATATACATCATTCTGAGGTCGCGCGGGGTCTCGGTGAGGAATTTGTCCACGAGCTCGGGGAGCTTCGGGTCGGCGTGATGAGCCGTCGGGCGGAGCCTCAGCCAGTCGGAAGGCATATTCAGCGAGTAGTCCGACCACACCGTGCGGCAGTATTTTATTCCGCTCTGCCTCAAAGTCTCGACGCTGCGGTCGTCAAAAGTCCCGTAGGGGTAGGCGGCGCCACGGATAACCGTCGAAAACATATTCTCGAGGTTATGCTTGTCGGCCATTATCTCGTAAACGAGCTCGGGGCCGGTGATTTTTGTGAAGTCGCGGTGGGTGACTCCGTGAAGCGCAACCTCCACTCCGGGGCGCTTGTAGTTTTCGGTCTCGGCGCGGGTCATTCTGGGCCAGTAGCCCTCGGGCTCGGTGCCGTCGGGGCGGTAGAGCTCGGAGCTGATGTTGAACGTCCCCTTGATATTAAGACTTGACATAAGCTCCATAAGTCTGATATCATCATAACAGCCGTCGTCGTAACTCAAGGTGAACGCTTTTTTTGCTCCGTTGGGGAATAAAGCTTTTAGCATAGGGGGCATCTCTCCTTTCAGATATCTGATTACAGTATACGATATTCCGGCAAAAATTTCAACAGTTTTTTGAAGGGCAGGCTGATATTATGGCAGAACTTTCTCATATTTTCGACACCCACTCGCATTACGACGACCCTCGATTTGAGGGCAGGGGCGAGCAGCTGATAGAAGAGCTTTTCGGCGCGGGAGTTTCGGGGATAATTCACGCAGCGACCGATTTTGAGTCCTCGCAGTTTGGTATTAAAATGGCTAAAAAATACTCTGAGTATTATACTGCAGTCGGGCTACACCCCGAATTTGCCGATCGCTTTTCCGAAAACGACGTTTCAAAGCTTGAAGAGCTCGCGAAAGCGTCGGAAAAGGTGGTCGCGATAGGCGAGATAGGCCTCGACTACCACTACGAGGGCTACGACCGTGAGCGCCAGATAAAGCTCTTCACGGCTCAAACAGAGCTCGCCAACAGTCTCGGCCTGCCGGTGATAGTCCACTGCCGCGACGCCGTGGGCGACTGCATGGAGATACTGCAAAGGCTCAGGCCGTGCGGGGTTATGCACTGCTTCTCGGGCTCTGCAGAGACGGCACGGGAGGTGGTATCGCTGGGAATGTATCTCGGCTTCACCGGCGCGCTGACCTTTAAGAACGCCAAAAAGGCGCAGGGAGTTGTAAGGTCGATGCCGCTCGAAAGGCTGCTTTTAGAGACCGACTGCCCCTATATGGCCCCCGAGCCCCACAGAGGAGAGGCGAGCCACAGCGGAATGATAAAATTCACCGCCGCAAAGGCCGCGGAGCTCAAGGGGATAGGCGTGGAGGAGCTCCTTGAGATAATCGAGCAAAATGCGAGGCGGCTGTTCGGGATAGAATAACAAAACAGGGTACGGAGAATATCCGTACCCTGAATTTTATGAATTTGTATTACTTTTTCTGAAGTCTGAAGACGATGGTCCTCGTTCTCTTTACGCTGCCTTCCTTGTGACTGTCTCTGAGGCGGTCAACTATCTCATACTGCGAAGTGATGTCGTTGAGAATGTTCTTGGTGTAGTATGACTGGCTGTAGGTGCTCAGGACTTCGTTGAAGAGGTCTACCGAGCCGAGCATTATCCTCGCGTAGGCGTTGGTGCTGCCGCTTGCAACGGCGTCGCGAGTGGCTTTCTTGAGTATGCTCTCAACCTCGCTGAGGCTCGAAGCGTAGTAGCCGTTGAGCTTATGCCAGCTGTAGTCGTCGGAGGTGGCGGAGGGGATATTGAGGTATTTCGACAGGTCGGTGACGGAAGTTCTGGTGTTCCTGATATAGTCGTCGGTGACGCAGAGGAAGTCGTAGCAGACGTAGTTGTAGTCGAAGATGTTGTCGAAATCGGGGTCGCCCCAGGTGGTGTCAACGTTATACCACTTGCCGTTAATCCTCACCTTTACCCAGGCGTGGTTCTGATTGGTGCCGTAGCCGGTGGCGTAGACGACGTCGAAGCCGGCCTTCGAGAGCAGGTAGAAGGTTCCCTTTGCGTAGCCGAGGCAGTTGGCGCCGCCCGCGACCACGGAGCCGTAAGAGGAGGACTCATAGGCGCCGCCGTAGGTATTGTTGGTGCAGAGCCACTCGTAGATGTATTTTACCTTGTTATAATCGGAGTAGCCGCTTATATTCCTCACTATCCTGTTGGCCGCGCTCTCAAGCTCGTTCACCATTCTCTGGGCGTCGTCGTAGTTGTTCACGAAGTATTCGAGCTTCATAGTCGTGCCGGTGACGGAGGGCGAGCCCTTGAAGTAGCAGTATCCGGTGCCGACCATCTGGAGAATGTTAGAGGCTACGAACACGGCTTCTTCGTGGTTAAGGTATTCGCCGACCGATACGCTCGGGGCCATTGCCTCTACGGCCATAGCGACCTTGTTGAGGGCGTCCTGGAATCTCGTTTCGGTGAAGAGGTTATACATATATCCGACGCCGTTTATGTCTACCCAGTCTCTGACTACGGGCTCTTCGATGTCAGAGCTGCCCGGCTCGGGAGATTCTATCGGGTCGTCGTCAACGACTTCTTCTGCGGAGGAGGCAGGAGGCTCGTCGCCTGTAGAGGGCTTTGCGGTGGTGACTGCGGCAGAGGGAGCCGTTGCTGAGAGGTAAATATTGCTCGCGTAGCCGGTCTGGCCGTCTACCGATACCTGATACCAGCCGGTAGATGCGCGGCCGGTGACTGTGACGGCTTCGCCGGCGTCAAGGGTGGCGATGCGGTCGAAATCGGTAGAGGGGCCGCTTCTTACGTTGAGCGAGATAGTGGCATACATAGTCGCCGACATAGGCTCAACGGTAAAAGCGTTGGGGTCTTCTTTGGTGGTGGTCGGGGCCGGAGTGGTCTCGGGCGCCGCAGTTGTAACGGGTTCCGCCGTGGTGACGGGCGGCTCGGCCGTTGTGACCGGCGCGGGCTCGGCGGTAGTCTCGGGCGGAAGAGTGTCAGGCGCGGGAGTGGTCTCTTCTACGGTGCCTATAGACTGGTCAAGGGTGCCGTCAACGGGCGGAGTGTCGATGTGATCGTCGGGGACCTGCCCGCAGGCGGAGAAGACGCTCAACACCATCATCAGCGCAACTAAGAACGCCGAAAATCTTTTCAAGTTCATACAAATTCCTCCATGTCTGAATATTTATCTGTATCACGGTGAACCGCGCTATCAGTTTTATTCCGCAGTGGGCACCGTGAAGTATCTGCTTCCGTACCTGTGGCTGTGGTCTTTTTCGAGCTGTTCGTCGGTTATCATAAAGTAGTCGTACCCGACGTAATCGGGGGCGTCGCCGGTGGGGTCGTCCCAGGTGGCGTCTATAACATACCACTTGCCGTCCGAGAGCCTCACATAGTTCCATTTGTGATAGCCGTCCTCGTGGTCGCCCATAGCCGGCACCGCGTCGAACCCGGCCCGCGAGAGCAGAAGCTGCATCGCGTGGGCATATCCCTGACAGATGGCCTTGCCCTCTATCAGCGCGCCGTAGGCGGTGTCAACGCTCTTTCCCTCATAGCTGTATGTGCAGTTTTTAACGATATAGTCGTGGAAATATTTTATTCTGTCATATTCCGAAGTGTCGGGAGCGCTCGCCACGAGCTCGTTCACCTTGTTCTGAACGGCTTCGTTCATCACTTTTGCCTCTTTCGAGTCAACGGTGTAAACAAATTCGAGGTCGGTGACGTAGTTGTCGCTGTCGTACCAATAGGTGTAGTCGTAGTAATCGACGTGTGTGTAGCCGCAGAGGTAGTCGTGAACGAAGTGCACGAACTCCCATATCTCGCTTACCTTTACGGGGTGCTTGAGCGCGAATCTCGACTTCATATTGCGCATCGCGTTCATCATAACGGCGACGTTGTCTTTCACCTCGTCGCTGAGCTGGCTCCAGACGTATTCCATGCCGTTGTCAGATATCGGAATAAGGCTTATTCCGTTCCAGCGCTCTGTCATCGGCTCGCGCACCATAGGAACGTTCAGAGGTTTCTCGGGAGCCGTTGTGGTCGCCTCTGTGGTGGTAACGGTGGTCGCCTTTGTAGTCGTGACCGTCGTTGCCTCGGTGGTGGTGACAGTGGTCGCTTCTGTCGTAGTGACCGTTGTGGCCTCAGTCGTTGTGACTGTGGTTGCTTCTGTCGCGGTGACAGTAGTCGCTTCGGTGGCGGCAGCGGTGTTTTCGGCTTCTGAAGACTGCAAAACGGTCGCGGCAGAGGAGGTTTTGGCCTGAGTGTTATCGGGAGCCTCGGGCTCGCCGCGTGCAGGGCGCTCGCAGCCCGAAAGCAGAAGCGCCGCCGCAACGGCCAAAATTAAGATATATTTTTTTGTCACGGCAGTCCTCCGTTCATCACGACTTGTGCTTGAGGGTGATGATTATGGTAAGCGGGCCTTCGCCGTCTTTGTGGGCCGAATAGCGCTCCCAGGTGCCGTCGTTAAAGTCGGAGCCGTATTTTTCGTTGGCTTCCTTCATAAGAGTCTGTATCTCGCCGTCGTGAGCCTTCATAAAGAGGTTTTCGTTTACCTGAGTGTAAACGTCTTCGTCCGACATTCTGAGGTAGATATAGTTTGTGCCGTTTTTGGCGCAGAGTTCGAGCTGCTTTTCTGTGGCGGCGTAAGCCTCCTCGTAGGTGGTGCAGTAGTAGCCCATAACGTTGTGATAGCTGAGCTCCATCGAGTTGGCCGAGGGGACGGTGTAGTAGAACGGTTTGCCGTCGCGCTGCTCGTAATAGGCGTTGTCGAACTTCATCGCGTGGTCCTGAAGTATTACCTCGTCAGAGATCATAAAGTAGTCGTAGCAGATATAGTTCGGGTCGTCCTTGCCGGTGGGGTCAGACCACGTCGGGTCAACAATATACCAGTTGCCGTCGTCGAGCTTAACGTAGTTCCACTTGTGTGTGTAATTGATGTTCTCGCCCCTGCCTATGGTGTAGCAGGTCTCGAAGCCGGCGCGCGAGAGCAAAAGATGCATAGCGTCGGCATATCCCTGGCAGGTAGCCCAGCCGTCAACTATCGCGCCGTAGGCGGTAAAGGGAAGCATGCCCTCTTCACCGTAGTTGCAGTGGAGAACGAGGTAGTCATGGAGATATTTTATCTGCTCCCACTGGGTGCCGTCGGGCATACCGGCAACTATCTCGTCGAGCTTTGCGTTGAGGTCGGCGGTAAGCTTAAGGCCGTCGTCAACATAGGTCACGGCGTCGTGATTGTAGGGAATATACACCGTTCTCACCATTCCGTCGTCGTCATTGGGGGCGGTGAACGATGTGCCGATATAGGGGTAGTCGATGGTGCAGTGGTAGGCGAAATCGAGGAAGCGGTCTCTGTCCTCCTTGGGGAAACCAACCGTGAGGGTGGCCGCAAAGTCAAGATTTTTTACCGCGTTCATAAATTCCGCAAGGTTGAGCTTGGTGTCGTGGTCGAGCTGCTCCCAGATATAGCCGAGGCCGTTATCTTCGACAAACGAAGTGTCGATGCTGTCGAGCGGGTCGCCGGCGGGGGTGTCGTCGCTGCCGGTGACTTCGCCCTGCGTAACGTCGGCCGCAGTGGTATCCGAGGTGCTGTCGGGTATCTCGTTTTTTATCTCGTCGCCGCAGCCCGCAAGCAGCGAAGCCGCGATCACAAGAGCAATAAACAGTGCCAGAAATTTTTTCATGTTTTTAGTCCTTTCAAAATATAGTTGCCGTCACTTCTTTAGCCGTGCGGCCGTTATATGAATAAAACGCGCACGGCGCCCGAAAAATTGCATGGCGACCTAAAATTTATCGCCGCAAATCGCCACACTATTAAATAATACCCTTTAATCGCGGTTATGTCAATACGCAAAAAGGAATTTCGGCAAATTTTACTCTTTAAGTTCCTCCGCGCAGGTGTTTATGACCTCCGCGAGCCGTGCCGACGGCCGCTCGAAGCGCTCAAAGTCGAACTTTATTATATCGGCGTAGGGGAAGTGCTTTCTTATGTCGTCGCGGTCTATGCCGGAATCGCAGAAAACAACGTCGGGCGCAAGGTCGTAAAGCTCTTCGGCCGAGGCGTAATATTCGTCGGTCCGAGCCCAAAGGTTGCTGCCGAAGACCGAGAGCATGTTTGCGCCGAGGCTGTTTTCGGGGGAGAGCATAAGTCCCTCGCCGCTAACTGCTTCGACGATAACAAAGCTTTTCGATATCCCTTTGCCCTGCGCAGAGTTCATAGCGTCGTTGAGGCCGGAAAGCGCCGAGGCGCACACGTCGCTGCAGTCGTTGGAGCCGAAGAATATCATCGAGAGCTTCATATAAACGTCGCACAACATTCCGTATGAAGCGGGCTGCTCTAAGCTCAGCACCCTTGTTCCCGCCTGGCGGAGCCTTAGGATATCCGTTTCGGCTATCGGCGACTGCACCACCAAAAGCTCGGGCGCGAGCTCGGTTATAGCTTCGATGTCCGGCTTTGCGGGGCTGCCGAGCTTTTTGAGGTTTTCGGCGGCATCGGGGTAGTCGCAGAAGTCGCTGACGCCCACAAGCCTGTCCGAAAGGCCGAGTTCATAAAGTATCTCCGTGACGGAGGGCGAGAGCGAAGCGACCGTCGCGGGGGCGGAGTCGAAGGTCTCGTTGTCGAAGCTTATCGGATAGGGGTCTCTTATCGGGGGCGCGTCGGTCGCGGGGGAAGTGGTCTTCTCGGGCGGCGCGCCTATTTCGTCGCCGCAGGCAGTCAAAAGCAGAGCCGCGCAGACCGCAGCGGCGGCAATTCGCAAAAATCTCATATAAACACTCCTTTAAAGGGAAATATCTTCTAAAGAAAGGGTGGCGGCGGCGTTGAGGCTTTCGTCGGCGCGGCGGCCGGCAAGAAAGTCGAAATATCCCTGCGCGCCTATCATCGCGGCGTTGTCTCCGCAGTATTTCAGTTCGGGCAGATAGAGCCGAGCTCCCAAAGAATCGCATATTTTTTTCATCTTCGAGCGTATTCCCGAATTTGCCGAGACTCCCCCCGCAACAACGATATCGCGGTAACCCGTCGCCTTTGCCGCGAGCGAGAGCTTTTCACCGAGAATGTCGGCAACCGTCTTCTGGAACGACGCCGCAACGTCTTCGCGCTTAAGCTCTTCGCCGCGCTGCTCCGCGTTATGGACGAGGTTTATGACGGCCGTCTTGAGCCCCGAAAAGCTGAAATCGTATTCGCAGCCCGTCATCTTGGGCTTCGGGAACTTATAGGCGGTCTTCGAGCCGAGTTTTGCACAGTCGTCGATATACTTCCCTCCGGGGTAGGGGAAGCCGAGCACACGCGCCACTTTGTCGAAGCACTCGCCGGCGGCGTCGTCGCGGGTCCTGCCGATGACGCGGTAGCTTGTAAAGCTCTTTACCTCGACGATATGGCTGTGCCCTCCGCTCACGACAAGGCAGAGAAATGGCGGCTTCAGGTCGGGGTGGGAGATGTAATTTGCCGCGATGTGCCCCGCTATGTGGTGGACGGGTATAAGCGGCTTTTCGGTTATCATAGCGAGCCCCTTTGCGTAGCTCACGCCCACGAGAAGGGCTCCTATAAGCCCCGGGGCGTAGGTGACCGCTATGGCGTCTATTTCGCCAAACGCAAGTCCGGCCTCTTCAAGAGCGCCGTTCACCACGCCGCAGATGCTCTCAATGTGCCTGCGCGAGGCTATCTCGGGCACGACTCCGCCGTAGAGCTTATGCTCTTCTATCTGCGAGGCCACTATGTTTGACAGGACCGTTCTCCCGTCTTCGACGACGGCGGCGGCAGTCTCGTCGCAGGAGGATTCGATGGCTAAGATCTTCAAGATATCACTTCTTTCCGCGAGCGGGTCAGAAAGCCGCTCTGCCGTATGTTTTTTTCATTATTATCGCGTTCTCGACGGGCGAACTGTAGTAGTTTTTCCTGACATACACTTTAAAAAACCCGATGGAAGAATATAGCTCCTGCGCGGCGAGGTTGGACTCGCGCACCTCTAAAAAGGCCTTTTCCGGGGAAAACATCTCTTCGAGAGCGGATATCAGCGCCCTTGCGGCGCCCATTCGTCGGTATTCCTTTTTTACCGCGACCGAGCCTATTTCGAGCTCGCCCATTACGCAGTTTCCGCAGATGTAGCCGATTATCGCGCCCTCGCAGACGGCGCAGAGCGCGGCGAAGATGCCGCTGTCGTCGTTGGCGAGCTCTTTAAAGTCGCTGAGCGGCCAAGCCTCCGACTCAAAGCAGCTTTTTTCTATCTCATACACCGCGGGCACGTCTTCGGGAAGCATTTTTCTTATCTCAAAACGCATAGGGGTCATTCCTTTTCCGCGAGCAGGGCGGAATAGAGCTCGCTCTTTGAAAAGCCGGAGGTCTTCGCGATCTCGCGGCAGGCGTCGGCGGCGCGGGCGCCGCTTTCTACAAGCTCTTTTACCCTTTCAAGCGCGTCTTCGAGCGTGAGCTCGGCTTCGGGGAGCGGCTTTACGCCCTCGACAACGAGGACGTACTCTCCGCGGGGCTTTCTGAGGTCGTCGTCATACAGGTCCACCGCCTCGGAGAGCGTTGTGCGGATGACTTCTTCGTGGAGCTTGGTGAGCTCGCGGCAGATGGAGATTCTGCGGTCGCCGAAATATTTGAGAAGGTCGGAAAGCGTGGCGACGAGCTTGTGGGGCGCCTCGTAGAATATAACGGTGCGGGGCTCGCGGGCGGCGGCGGAAAGCGCTTCGCTGCGGGAGCTCGGAGAAGTTGAGGGGAAGCCCTCGAAAACGAACTTCGAGGTGTCGAGCCCGCTCACGGCGAGCGCGGATATCACGGCGCTCGGCCCCGGGACCACCTCCACGGGGACGCCGTTTTCGGCGCAGAGCTTAACGAGGTCTTCGCCCGGGTCGGAGATGCAGGGCATACCGGCGTCGGTGACTACGGCGCATGTCTCGCCCGAGAGTATCCGGCGGATTATCTCGTCGCCGACGTATTTGCGGTTGTGCTCGTGGTAGCTTAAAAGCGGCTTTTTTATCTCAAAGTGCTGCAAAAGCTTTCGGGTGACGCGGGTGTCCTCCGCGGCTATGAAATCGACGGAGCGAAGCGTTTCGACGGCACGGTAGGTCATATCGCCGAGGTTGCCTATCGGCGTCCCGACGACGTAGAGCTTCGACATTTTATCACTTCCTTGTGTTTAGTGTGCGCCTCGGTGAGGGCGAAGCCCGCCGCGCACGAAGTGCGCGGCTTGCGCGCGGCGCAGCCGCGCGCAAGGGCCCGCCCGCAGGGCGGGCTCGGGCTTCGCCCGAAGGCGGGAGCCCCGACTTTGTTGCCTCGCAGCGGCGGCAAAGGAGCTCGCCGGCCGTGCGCTCAAATTCCGTAAATGCGCTTCATCTCGCGCGAATATTCCTCGCCCTCCATAATAAGGAGAGGGCTTTCTATCTTCATAAATCCCGAGCCGCCCAGCCTGCCCTCAAGGAGAACGAGCCACGCGGGGGAGTCGGCGTTTTTGTGGACGGTTCGCAGGCGCTTCGGCTCTATCCCGCAGCTTCGCATAGCCGATATGCAGTCGGCAAGCCGTTCGGGGCGGTTGCATATGCAAAGCCTCCCGCCGAATTTCAGGCTCCTTTTCGCCGCCTCGCAGACGTCCTGTATGCTGCACTCTATTTCGTGTCGGGCAAGAGCCTGCGCGGCGTCGGCGCTTTTGGCGCCCGTCCCTCCGCGCTTATAGGGCGGGTTACAGGTGATGAGGTCGAGCGCACGCTCGCTCCGCCATTCCCTGAGATTTGCACAGACAGGTTTCAGCCTGTCCGCACCCGAAAGCTCCTTCGACATCACTGCAAGGTCGTAAGCCTTTTTCTGAATCTCCACAGCCGTTACCTCGGCGGGAAGGTGATTTTTAAGCATAAGCAGCGCGACGATGCCGTTTCCGGAGCAGAGGTCGCAGCAAAAGTCCTTGTGCCTCGGCGCGGCGAAGTCGGCAAGCAGAAAGGCGTCGGTCCCGAATCGGTGCTCTTTTGAGATCACTACCTTGTAACCGTTACCGAGGTCTTCGGCCGAGAGGCCGTCATATTGAGGCATTTTCGAGCACCTCCTCGGCAAGCCTTTTTAAATCGTCGAGGGTGTTGAGCGAGCCCGACAAATTGCGGTATTTTGCCGCTCCGCGAACTCCCTTTAAATACCACGCGACGTTTTTTCGCGCCTCTCTCACGCCCTGCGCCTCGCCCTTGTATTCCACGATGCGCTCGGCGTGCTTTATCATCACCCGCAGGCGCTCTTCGAGCGGAGGCTCCGGCAAAATCTCGCCGGTCTCAAGATACCTCTTTATCTGCGCAAACACCCACGGGCGGCCGTTTGAGGCCCGCGCCAGCGAAACGAGGTCACAGCCGGTTTCAGAATACATTTTTGCGGCGTCTTTGCCGCCTAAAATATCCCCGTTTCCGATAACAGGTATCTTTACGGCCTCCTTAACCGCCTTTATGACCGACCAGTCCGACCGGCTGCTGTACATCTGCGTTCTCGTTCTCGGGTGGACGGCTACGGCGGAGGCTCCCGCCTGCTCCATCATCACGCCGAAAGGCACCGCGTTGATGCTGTTTTCGTCCCAGCCTGCGCGGAATTTCACCGTTACCGGACATTCCGCCCTCGAGACCGCCGCTTTAACGAGCTCTGCCGCGAGTTCGGGGGTCTTCATAAGTGCGCTGCCTCCCCCGGGATTTACCACCTTTGCGACGGGGCAGCCCATATTTATGTCGATGATATCGGGCTTGAAGCGGTTGACTATCTCAACGGCTTTTGCCATATATTCCGGCTCTTCTCCGAAGAGCTGTATCGCATAGGGTCGCTCGGAATTGCAGACCTCGCAGAGCTCGAGCGAGCCCGCCCCGCCGTAGCAAAGCCCTTTTGCCGAGACCATCTCGCTGCAAAGGTAGCTCGCGCCGTATTCGCGGCATATCTCGCGATAGGCTCGGTCGGCTACAGAAGCCATCGGGCTTAAAGCGCAAGTCTTTTCTATTTTCACGTTTCCTATCGTTATGAAGTCCATTGTATCCTCACAAAAAGAGATGGCGGCAGTTTATATCAAAGTCGGGGTCGTCGGCGAGGAGGCGGCAGCCTCCGAGACGAAGACGGACGCGGCGGCAGTCTTGAAGTCGGCAGGAAACGCTTGACGCCGCGTTGCCATCGGGCTTAAAGCGCAAGTCTTTTCTATTTTCACGTTTCCGATAGTTACAAAGTCCATTATATCCTCACAAATGCGGTGCGGAAATTTGTGTGCACAAAGAGTGCGGTTCCCGTCGGGAGGCTTAAATGCGGGTCGTCTCACTCCGGCGCGGCCCAAACTGCCTGCGGGCGCCGCCCGCCCCCGCTCCGCGGGGGCTTCCCCACAGCCGCGCGCCCCAAGGCGCGCGGCTGTGGGGCGCACGGCGCCGAAGGCGCCGTGCAGGCGGCGCTTCCGGCAAAAGCTGCCTTTTCGGCAGAGTGTTTTCAAAGCTCACTGCTTCCGCCGCGCCTCAGGGAGCGAAAGCAATACACAAATTCATTATACCACAGTTTTTTCGGTTTGTGTAGTCTTTTGACAAAATTTAATGAATTTCCGTTTTGGACTTCCCAAGGCGGCAAAAATGTGGTATACTGTATAAAAATCCATCGGAAAGGCTATGTGACTATGCGAATACTTGTTATTGACGGCAACTCGATACTCAACCGCGCGTTTTACGGCATAAAGGTGCTTACCAGCTCAAAGGGCTTCCCTACCAACGCCATAACCGGCTTTATGAACGTGTTTTTGAGAGAACGCGACCGCCTTAAGCCCGACTGCGCTGCCGTTGCTTTCGACCTCAAAGCTCCTACTTTCCGTCATAAAGCCTGCGATTTTTATAAGGCCAACCGCAAGGGCATGCCCGACGAGCTCGCGCAGCAGCTCCCCAAGGTAAAAGAGCTTCTTTTGAGCCTCGGCGTTACCGTTCTTGAGACCGAGGGCTTCGAGGCCGACGATATCCTCGGCTCCGTTGCCGCGCTCTTCTCCGCCCCCGAAGACGAGGTGTATATCCTCTCGGGAGACCGCGATACCCTTCAGCTCATCGGCGGAAACGCCACCGTCCTTCTTGCCACTACCCGCGAGACCGTCCCCTACGACCGCGACCGCTTTTATATGGAATACGGCGTAGAGCCGATACAGCTCATAGACATAAAGGCGCTGATGGGCGACAGTTCCGACAATATCCCCGGGGTGCAGGGCATAGGCGAAAAGACCGCCAAGGCCCTTATAGCGGAATACGGCTCGGTTGAGAATCTTTATAATAAGCTCGATGCCGCAAAGCTCACGCCGTCGGCAAAAAGCAAGCTCGAAAACGGCCGCGAGTCGGCGTTTCAGAGCAAGTGGCTCGCGACCATAGTGAAAACGGCTCCCGTCCCGCAGGACAAGTCGGCATATCTCCCCTCCGAGCCCGACACCGGCGCGGCGGCGTCTCTTCTTACCGAGCTCGAGATGTTCAAGCTCCTCGACCGCCTCGGCCTCGAAAGAGCAGCCGTTATTCCGGCGGAAACTGCGGCCGAACCCGAGCGCGAAGTTTCCGCAAAGCCCCTCGAAGCCGGCGATATCCCCGAGCTTTCAAAGGAGCCAAGCTGCTTTATCTATAAAGACGGCGCGCTCGAAGTGATTTCCGGCTTCACCGTTTACACCTCCGACGACCCCGAGCTGATACTCGACTACCTCTCGTCGGGCGGCAAAAAGACCGCTTTCTCGGCAAAGGCGGCGTATAAGCTCTGCTTTGAAAACCAAAAAGAGCTCTCCGGGCTCGAATTTATCTGCGACCTCGCCGGATATCTTCTCAATTCGCAAGCCACGGATTATACTGTGAGTAATTTGTGCGGTTCAAATAACGTTCCGTATAGTAAAAATCCCGATTATGCCGACATAATTTCCCTCCCTGCACTCTCCGAAAAGCTCCGCTCGGAGGTAGAGCGGACGGGAATGTCGTCACTTTTATACGACATCGAGCAGCCGCTCTGCGAGGTGCTCGCCTCTATGGAAGTCCTCGGCGTGCGCGTCGATTCCGACGGCATACGCGCCTTCGGCAAGAGCCTTGAGGCGGACATCTCCGAGCTCGAGCAGCGCATATATCTCTTGGCAGGGAGGCAGTTCAACATCAACTCCTCGAAGCAGCTCGGCGAGGTGCTCTTTGAAGACCTCGGCCTGCCGAGGGGGAAGAAAAACCACCGCGGGTTTTCTACGAGCGCCGAAGTCCTTGAGGATCTCGTCCCCATTCACCCGATAGCGCAGGACATTCTGGATTACAGGACTCTCACCAAGCTCCGCTCGACCTATGTTGACGGCCTGCTCGAAGAGGTCTGCCCCGACGGCAGGGTGCGCTCGGAGTTTCGGCAGACCGAGACCCGCACTGGGCGCATCTCGTCGTCCAACCCCAATATGCAGAACATTCCCGTGCGCAAGGAGCTCGGGCGGAATATGCGCAAATTCTTCATCGCTGCCGAAGGAAAGACTCTCCTTGACGCCGACTACAGCCAGATAGAGCTGAGAGTTTTGGCCTCTATGAGCGGCGACGAAAATATGAGAGACGCCTTTTTGTCGGGGGCCGACATTCACACAAGGACGGCCTCGCAGGTGTTCGGGCTGCCGGAGGAATTCGTTGACCAGAATATGAGAAGAGCGGCAAAGGCGGTCAACTTCGGGATAATTTACGGCATAGGCGCTTTCAGCCTTTCAAAGGACATAAACTGCTCGGTCGCAGAGGCGGACAGGTATATCAAAAACTACCTCGGGACATATCCGAAGATAGACAGATTTATGAACGAGACGGTGGAGTTTGCCCAGAAAAACGGCTATGTAACAACGCTTTTCGGCCGCAGAAGGTATATCCCCGAGCTCAAGGCCTCGAACAACAATCTTAGGTCGTTCGGCAAGCGCGCGGCGATGAATGCGCCTATCCAGGGAACCGCCGCCGACATCATAAAGATAGCGATGATAAGGGTCTACCGCCGGTTGAAGGAGGAAAAGCTCGACGCAAAGCTGATTTTGCAGGTCCACGACGAGCTTATAGTCGAGACCTCGGAGAGCTGCCGCGCCGAGGCCGCAAAGGTGCTCTCGGAGGAGATGCAGAAGGCGGCCGAGCTTTCCGTACCGCTCACGGCCGAAGTGAACGCCGGCAGGAGCTGGTATGACGCAAAGGGGTAAACGGGCGGGATATTTGCCGCCAAAGGGTCGGGAAAGCGCAAAATTTCGCGGTTTTCTCTTTAAAGCCCTTGACAAACCTCAAAATCGTGGTATAATATTACCGTAATAAGCTTATGGGAAAGGTTGGAATGAGTGTTCCGGCCTTTCTTGTTTGAAGGTGCCGAAAAGGAGAATGAAAATGGCAGACAGCGCGACTGTAAGAAAAGTCCGTGAACTTGCGCAGCCGCTCTGCGACGAGCTCGGGCTGTTTCTGTGGGACGTAAAATTTGAGAAAGACGGCGCAAACTGGTTTCTTCGGGTGTTTATAGACAGCGACGAGGGCATAACCCTTGACGACTGCGAGGCGCTGCACCGCCCGCTCGACAAGCTCCTCGACGAATATGACCCGATACCCCAGAGCTATATCTTAGAGGTGAGCTCGCCGGGACTCGGAAGAAAGCTCGAGCGTCCAGAACACTTTGAGGTGTGCGTGGGCGACAGGGTGAAGCTGAGGTTCTTCGAGCCGAAAAACGGTTCCAAGGAGAAGTCGGGAGTGCTCGAAGAGTATTCGGGGCAGGAGATAACCGTTTCGGGCGAAAAAATAAAGCTTTCGGAATGTGCCTCCGTCAGGCTCGACGACGACTCGGATATTTCGGTAACGGAAAATGACTGATACAACTATTATACATTAACGGGAAGGAATGGTCACAAAACTATGAGCAAGGAAATTTTTGAAGCGCTGAAAATTATGCAGCAGCAGAACGGCATACCTATAGACGACCTCATCGAAAAGATAAAGGGCGGCATTATGAAGGCGGTAAAGAGGGACTACCCCGATTCGGAGAACATAAGGATAGACCTTGACCCCGAGACCGAGACCTTTGAAATGGCTCTTTTAAAGACCGTCGTCGAGGGCGAGCCCGAAGACCCCGCCAACGAGATATCCCTCGACGAGGCGAGGACTCATCAGCCCGATATCGCCGTCGGGCAGACCTGCGAAATTATCCTCAACCCCGCCGCGTTCGGGCGCGTTGCGGCGAGCTCGGCAAAGCAGTCGATACGCTCTGACATAAAGCAGTTTGAGCGCGACAAGCTCGTTGAGCAGTATAAAGACAAAGAGCACGAGCTCGTTTCGGCCAGGGTGCAGAAGGTCGAGCCGCTCACCGGCAACGCCGTTATCACCATCGACAAGGACGAAATATACTTCCCGCGGACGGAGCAGATCCCCGGGGACAGCTTTAAGCCCGGCGACATCATTCAGGTGTACGTCGTGGGCGTGGTGAATCCCGACAAGAAGCCTACCGTAAAGGTGTCGCGCGCGCACCGCGACTTTGTGAAGCGCCTGTTTGAGCGCGAAGTCCCCGAGATATACGACGGGACCGTGGAGATAAAATCCATCTCCCGCGAGGCGGGCTCGAGAAGCAAGATAGCCGTCAGCTCGAAAAATCCCGACGTTGACGCCGTGGGCTCCTGCATAGGCCCTAAGCGCTCGAGAATATCGGCGATAGTTTCGGAGCTCGGCGGCGAAAAGATAGACCTCATTCCCTACAGCGAGGACGACGCAGAATTCGTCGCAAAGGCTCTGGCTCCGGCGGAGGTAAAGAGCGTTACGCTCGCCGAAGACGGCACCAAGAGCTGCACCGTTATCGTTCCGGCAAATCAGCTCTCCCTCGCGATAGGAAACAAGGGGCAGAACGCAAAGCTCGCCGCAAGGCTTACGGGCTATAAGATAGACATTCTGCCCGACGAGAAGGCGGAAGAATGAAGCCGAGAAAGATTCCGATGCGCTCCTGCGTGGGCTGCTTCGAGTCGAAGCCCAAAAAGGAGCTTATAAGAATAGTCCGCTCGCCGGAGGGGGAGATAAGCCTCGACCCCGTAGGAAAAAAGGCAGGAAGAGGGGCATATATCTGTCCCGATCCGGAGTGCCTTAAAAAGGCGAGAAAGGCAAAAAGGCTCGAAAAAAGTCTTGAGTGCGAGATAGGGCCGGAAGTCTACGAGGCTCTCGAAAAAGAGCTTGAAAGCAGGGTGACGCCCAATGGCTGACATAAGCGGTCTGCTGTCGATGTGCCGCAAGGCCGGCAGGCTCGTCCTCGGAATGGACGAGGTAAAAAGCTCATGCTTAAGGCACGAGGCGAGGTGCGTTCTGACTGCAAGCGATTTTTCGGACAATTCGCTCAGGGAAATAGAGCGCATCTGCCTGAGGACCAAAATAAAAATGATAGATCTTCCGGATACTATGGACGGCATCGCGGCGGCGGTGGGAAAGCGCTGCGGCGTGATGTCGGTGACGGATAAGGGCTTTGCCGAAGCCATCGCAAAAAAGCTTTCCTCCAAACAAAACAACTTATAAGGGGTTATGCCTATGATTACAAAATACAAACTGAGCGATCTCGCAAAGGACTTAAAGCTTCAGCCCGCGGAGATAATCGAAGCTTTGAGCGCGGAATTCGGGCAGAAAAAGGCGGCGATGTCTCTTACGCCCGAAGAGGTGAATTATGTTTTAGAGCTGTTTACCCGCCGAAACGAGGTAGAGAGCTTCGAGCCGTATTTTGCCGATAAGACCGCCTCGAAAAAGCCGGAGCCCAAGCCCGAAAAGCCAAAGGCAGCCAAACCGAAGGCCGAAAAGCCCGCCGAGCCCAAAAAGGAGCCTCAAAAGCCCGCCGAGCCCAAGGCGGAGCCAAAGCCCGAGGTCAGGCAGCAGCCGGAGGCGGAGAAAAAGCCGGAGCCCAAGCCCGCCGAGCAGCCCCAGAAGCCGCGCCGCGAAGAGAAAAAGCAGCCTGCCAAGAAGCAGGACCGCGGAGAGCGCCAGAAGCTCGTTACGAGCGGGACGGGCGCATCGTCGGCGGCAAACGACAAGCAGCGCGTCGTCGATACGAGGGGCAGCTATGTAAATATCGACAAATATAACGACCGCTACGACAATCTTGCCGAAAACGGCAGAAAGAACAACGAGAACTACCAGAAAAAGCAGAAGCTCGTTCAGAAGTCGAAGCAGAAAAAGCAGCAGCTTTCCACCAAGCGCGAAACCGAGGCCGAAAAGCTCCGCAGGCTCGAGCTCGAGCGCGCAAGAAAGCAGCAGCTTAAGGTCACCATTCCCGACGAGATAACCGTAGGCGAGCTCGCCGCGCGCCTCAAGACCGCCGCTACCGAGGTCATCAAAAAGCTTATGTCGCTCGGAGTGTTTGCGACGATAAACCAGACCGTTGACTTCGACACCGCAGCTCTCGTTGCCGAAGAGCTCGGCGCAAAGGTGGAGCGCGAAGTTGTAGTGACCATAGAGGAGCGGCTCATCGTTGACGAGGAAGACAAGGCCGAAGACCTCGAGGAGAGAAGCCCCGTAGTCGTTGTTATGGGCCACGTTGACCACGGCAAGACCTCGCTTTTGGATAAGATACGCCACGCAAACGTCACCGCTACCGAAGCGGGAGGCATCACCCAGCACATCGGCGCCTATAGGGTGTCGGTAAACGGGCGGGACATTACCTTCCTCGACACACCGGGCCACGAAGCGTTCACTGCTATGAGGCTCAGAGGCGCTATGGTAACGGATATAGCGATACTTGTTGTCGCGGCGGACGACGGCATCATGCCCCAGACAGTAGAGGCGATAAACCACGCCAAGGCCGCGGGGGTATCGATAATCGTAGCAATAAATAAGATGGATAAAGAGGGCGCCAACCCCGACAGGATAATGCAGCAGCTCACCGAGCACGACCTCGTTGTTGAGGCGTGGGGCGGCGACGTGGTCTGCGTACCCGTTTCGGCGAAGACGGGCGAGGGAATAGACGAACTTTTGGAGAACGTCCTCCTCGTGGCCGACGTTTTAGAGCTCAAAGCCAATCCGCACCGCCTTGCAAAGGGCTCCGTCATCGAGGCAAGGCTCGACAAGGGCCGCGGACCGGTCGCTACCGTCCTCGTGCAGAACGGCACCCTTAAGTCCGGCGACATAATCATCGCCGGAACGGCAGTCGGCAGAGTGAGAACCATGACCGACGACAAGGGCAGGAGCGTGAGCTCGGCGGGGCCGGCAGTGCCTGTTGAGATAACCGGTCTTGATGAAGTGCCCGCGGCGGGAGACGTCTTCAACGCCGTTGCCGACGAAAAGCTTGCCCGCGAGCTCGTTGAGCAGCGCAAGCAGGAGGCCAAGGAAGAGATATTCAAGCAGTATCAGAAGGTAACTCTCGACAATCTGTTCAGCCAGATATCCGAGGGCGAGATGAAGGAGCTGCCGATAATCGTTAAAGCCGACGTTCAGGGCTCGGTTGAAGCCGTGAAGCAGTCGCTCGAAAAGATATCGAACGACGAGGTCAGGGTAAAGGTGATCCACGGAGGAGTCGGCGCCGTTTCGGAGAGCGACGTTATGCTCGCCTCCGCCTCAAACGCCATCATAGTGGGCTTCAACGTAAGGCCCGACCCCGTTGCGAAGGCCAACGCCGAGCGCGACGGTGTGGATATCCGCCTCTACCGCGTCATCTATGACGCCATCGAGGAGATCCAGACGGCTATGAAGGGCATGCTTGCGCCGAAGTTCAAAGAAGTCGATACCGCGAGGGTCGAAGTCCGCCAGGTGTATAAGATCACCGGCGTCGGAGCCGTTGCGGGGTGCTACGTCCTCGACGGCAAGATCTCGCGCAACGACCAGGTCCGCGTAGTCCGCGACGGAATAATCATCGCCGACGACAAGATGTCGAGCCTCAAGCGCTTTAAGGACAATGTCCGCGACGTCGCCGCGGGATTTGAGTGCGGCATAACCCTTGAAAAGTTCAGCGACTTCAAAGAGGGAGACATCTTTGAGGGCTACGTTATGAGCGAGGAAGAAAGATAAAAGAAAGATCCAACGGAGGATAAGACTATGGCTGATTTCAAGGCTGCAAGGCTTTCGTCCGACATTCAGCGAATAATAGGCTGCAAGTTAAGAGACCTTAAAGACCCCCGAATCGACGCCGAAAAAATGACGGTAGTGCGCATTGAAGTCTCGCGCGACCGCTCGGTGGCAAAGGTATACGTCTCGCACCTCGGGGGAATGAGCGCCGCCAAAGAGGCCGTAAAGGGTCTCGAGAGCGCTTCGGGGCTTTTAAGGCACGAGATAGTCGCGGTATTGGGGATAAGAAAGGCTCCCGAGCTGAGGTTTATCCCCGACGATTCGGCGGAATATTCGGCTCACATCTCGAAGATGCTCAAGGAGCTCGACCTCCCCGAAGATACGGACGAAGAATAACATAAACCAACAGGAAAAGAGGCCTGAATTTGATACTCGCCGATATTTCCGCGCTGGCGCGGAAGCTTAACGACTGCCGAAACGCGGTCATTCTCACCCACGCCCACCCCGACGGCGACACTCTCGGGGCAGGGTTCGGGCTGTGCTGTTACCTGAGAAGCAGAGGCATAAAGGCCAACGTGCTCAATTCCGAGCCGCTGCCCGAAAAATTCTCGTTTTTATATAAAGACTACGAACCGCAGGACTTCGAGCCGAGCTGCGTCATTTCGGTGGACGTCGCCGCGAAAGACCTTTTGGGCGACGGGCTCTCGGATTATGCCGACAGGATAGATCTTTGCATCGACCACCATTTTTCCAACAGAATGTCGGCCAAAGACTGCTATATCGACGGCGATTCCTGCGCAGTCTGCCTGATAATCTTCGAGCTCCTTAAAGAGCTCGGAGCCGACATCACCCCTCAGATAGCCAACTGCCTTTACACCGGCATAGCTACCGATACCGGCTGCTTTATGTTTGAAAACACCTCTCCCGCCGCCCATCGCGCGGCTGCGGCTCTTGTTGAGGCGGGAGCGCAGGCGGCCGCGATAAATCGCGAGATGTTCCAGGTGAAATCGCGCGGGAGGATATTCGCCGAGCAGAGGGCGATAGGCGAAATGAAGTTCGCCTGCGGCGGAAAAGTGGCGCTTATAACCGTCACCAACGCGCTCATAGAGGGCTGCAATATCGACAGGGCCGATCTCGACGGCTTTGCCGGCATACCCCTCTCGGTAGAGGGCGTTGAGATAGGAATAACCCTTAAGCAGCAGCCCGAAGGAGTTTTCAAGGCTTCGGTGCGCACCGTCTCGGCCGACGCTTCCGCGATAGCGCAGCGCTTCGGCGGCGGGGGCCACATAAGGGCCGCCGGCTGCACTCTCACCGATGACCGCGAGGAGTCGGAGAGAATGATTACCGAAGCGGCGGCGGAGTTTGTATGATATCGGGAGTCATACCCGTGGACAAGCCGGCGGGATTTACTTCGTTCGACGTTATAGCCAAGTGCCGCGGAATATTGAAAGAGCGCCGCATAGGCCATTCCGGCACCCTCGACCCTATGGCGACGGGCGTCCTGCCGCTGTTTATAGGCAGGGCCACGCGGGCAGTGGACATTTTGCCCGACACCGATAAAAGCTACCGCGCCGAGTTCAAGCTCGGCCTTTCGACCGATACGCAGGACAGCACCGGAAGCGTTCTTCTTAGGAGCGATAAGCGCGCCGAAAGGTCGGAAATAGAGGCGGCGCTTGCGGGCTTTACCGGAGAAATAAGCCAGATCCCGCCGATGTATTCGGCGGTAAAGATAAACGGCAGGCGGCTTTACGACCTCGCAAGGTCCGGAAAGACCGTCGAGCGCGAGCCGCGAAAGATAGAGGTCTACCGCCTCGCCCTTAAGGATTTCGACGAAGAAAACCAGAGCGGAGTCCTTGAAATAGACTGCTCGAAAGGTACCTATATAAGAACGCTGATAAACGACATCGGCGAGCAGCTCGGAACGCTCGGCATCATGACCGCTCTTCGCAGGACCCGCTCACAGGGATTTTCGATATCGCAGTGCGTAACGCTTTCGCAGCTTGAAAGCGGCGCGGAAAAATATCTGATACCCGTGGAGAGCTGCTTTGAAGTCTACCCGAGGCTCGACCTCGACCCCAAGCGGGAGCGCCTTTACATAAACGGCGTCACGCTGAAAGCACCTCTGCCCGACGGGCTCGCGAGGGTCTTCGGCAGCGGGTTTATAGGGATAGCAAAGGTATCGGGCGGAGAGGTAAGGCCTTATAAGAGCTTTCGGGAGGCGGAAAATGAGTGATGTAAGCGTTCTGCTCGGCCTCTTCGACGGGCTCCACCGAGGGCATATGAGCGCGGTCGGCGAGCTTTTGAAGTTGTCGGGGGAAAAGACCGTTTTCACCTTTAACTCCGCCTCGATGATAACAAAAGGCGAGCGCGGGCTGCTTTTGACCGACTCCGAAAAAAAAGAGCGCCTTCTTGCGCTCGGAGCCGACAGGGTCATCTCGCGGGACTTCGGGGAGCTAAAAGACCTCTCACCCGAGGATTTCGTCCAAAAGATACTCTTTAAAGAGCTTCGGGCAAAAAGGGTTATCTGCGGAGAGAATTTCCGCTTCGGCAGGGGCGGAAAAGCCGACGCCGAGGCGCTCAAAGAGCTCTGCCGAGCCTTGGGCATAGATGCGGCGATAGTCCCGACGGTGTGTGACGGCGGCCTGCCGATAAGCACCACGAGGATACGCGGGCTCATCGAGGGCGGAGAAATAGCCGAGGCAAACCGGCTTTTGGGCTACTGCTACGGCTTCGGAGGAACTATTGAGCACGGCTCGGGGATAGGTACGAAAATGGGCATAAAAACGATAAATCTTATGTTCGAGGCCCAAAGGGTGCTCCCCAAAAAAGGGGTCTACGCCTCAAAAGTGAGCATTGACGGCGCTGCTTACGCTGGGGTGACCAATATCGGCACACGTCCGACGGTCCACTCCGACGGCAGAGTGGTGATAGAAACTCACCTTCTGGATTTTGAGGGCGACGTTTACGGAAAGAGCGCCGAAGTTGCGCTCACGGATTTTATGAGAGAAGAAAAGCGCTTCGGCGGACTTGACGAGCTCAGGGAGGCCGTGGCGAAAGATATAAAAAGAGCAAAGGAGTTATTTGAGCTATGAACGAAGTCAGAACGAGGTTTGCACCCAGTCCGACGGGTTATCTTCACATCGGAGGGCTTCGCACCGCGCTGTTTACCTACTGCATCGCCAAAAAGGCGGGCGGAAAATTCATTCTTCGCATTGAGGACACCGACCAGGAGAGATACGTTGAAGGCGCAAACGAGGTTATCTACCGCACTCTCAGAGCCGTAGGGCTCAACTGGGACGAGGGCCCCGACGTCGGCGGCGACTACGGCCCGTATATCCAGACCGAGAGGCGCGGACTTTACAAGGAATACGCCGAAAAGCTGGTCGAGCTCGGCGGCGCGTATTACTGCTTCTGCGACAAGGAACGCCTTGCGGAGCTAAAAGCCGTTCAGGAGGCTTCGGGCGTGAACCCGATGTATGACAGGCACTGCCGCGACCTTTCTCCCGAAGAGGTAAAGGCCAAGCTCGATGCGAGCGTGCCATATGTTATCCGCCAGAAGGTCCCGCTCGAGGGGACGACCACCTTCCACGACGTCCTCTACGGCGACATAACCGTTGAAAATTCCACCCTCGACGACCAGGTCCTTCTAAAGACCGACGGTCTGCCGACATATAACTTCGCCAACGTCATCGACGACCACACTATGGGTATAACCCACGTCGTCAGGGGCAACGAATACCTCGCCTCTGCGCCGAAATACACGCTTTTATATAAGGCGTTCGGCTGGGAGGAGCCCGTTTATATCCACGTTGAGCACATTATGAGAGATAAGCAGCATAAGCTCTCGAAGCGCGACGGCGACGCCTCTTATGAGGACTTCATCGCGAAGGGATATCTGAGCGAAGCGATCGTAAATTACATCGCTCTTCTGGGCTGGTCCCCCAAGGGCGAG
>CANRLU010000007.1 GCA_947631535.1 uncultured Clostridia bacterium
GCGAAGAAATATCTCGACCTGTTCTGCCGCAAGAGCGACACCGCGCGCCAATACGTCCAGAAGTGGATGCCGATAGTCGCGGCTTCGCAGTCGGTCAAGGGGAACGAGCGCGAGCGCGAATTTTTGCTGAGATGGGTAAACGTCGTTGACTACGAATAGAGCGGAGACTGAAAAATGGTAGTTATTTTAAAGCAAAACCCCGATAAGGCCCAGCTGAAGAGCCTTATGACATGGCTCGAGTCGAAGGGCGTGAGCGTTCATACCACAGTGGGTGCACAGCAGACCATTCTCGGCCTTGTGGGCGACACTTCGGTGATAGATATTGACCTCATCTCGGCGCTCGACATAGTCGAAGCCGTCCGCAGGGTGCAGGAGCCCTATAAGAGCGCCAACCGCAAATTCCACCCCGCAGATACCGTCGTTAAGGTCGGAAACGCCGAGATAGGCGGCGGGAGCCTCGCACTTATTGCCGGCCCGGGCTCGGTGGAGTCGCCGGAACAGATATGCGCGCTCGCCGAAGAGCTTAAAAATGTCGGTGCGCAGATACTCTGGGGCGGGGCTTTCAAGTCGCGGACTTCGCCCTACTCCTTCCAAGGCCTTCGGGGCGAGGGGATAAAATATCTCTGCGAGGCAAAAAGGACCTCGGGGCTGCCGATAGCCGCCGAGGTGACGGATATGTCGCAGCTCGGGCTGTTTGAAGACGTCGATATGCTTATAGTCGGCGGCAGGAATATGCAGAACTACGAGCTTTTAAAGGCTATAGGCGCGCTTAAAAAGCCGGTGCTTTTAAAGCGGGGAGTTTCCTCTACCTATGAGGAGCTTCTGATGAGCGCCGAATACATAATGTCGGAGGGAAACGAAAACGTCGTTCTCTGCGAGAGGGGAATACGCACTTTTGAGGACCAGACCGCCCACACGCTCGACATAACGGCGGTGCCGGTTTTAAAGCAGCTTTCCCATCTGCCGGTGATAGTCGATCCGAGCAACTCCTCGGGCAGGGCAAACCTTGTTGCGCCGCTCTCCGAGGCTTCCGTGGCGGCGGGGGCCGACGGCCTTATAATAGCCGTCCACAACGACCCCGCGCACGCTATGTGCGACGGCCCGCTTTCGCTTAAGCCCGACGCTTTCGGCGCGCTTTGCCGAAGGCTCGAAAAGATACGCGCCGCAGTGAGCAGCGCGGAATGACGGAGGATAAAATGGAGCTTGACGAAATAAGAAACAGCATCGACGGCCTCGACCGCGAGCTTCTGCCGCTTATTTTAAAGAGAATGGAGCTTTCGGAGAAGGCTTCAGAAACATCGCTTTCGCCCGCCGAGATAAAAGAGCGCGAGCGCGAAATGCTCAGGTGGGCCGAAGAGCGCAGCGGCGATATGGAACCCTACATACACAGATTTTACAGCGCTCTTTTCGAACTCGGACGGGCATACCGCGAGTGCAAAAAACCCGTCGGGGCTAAAGTCAGGGCCGAGCTTAACGAGGCTCTCTCGAAAAACTGCGGAGAATTTCCGCAGACGGGCACCGTAGCCGTTCAGGGCGTTGAGGGAGCCTATGCCCAGATGGCGGCGGACAGAATGTTCCCGCGCGGAAACCTGATGTTCTTTAAGAGCTTTGAAGCGGTGTTCGACGCCGTCGAGAGTGGGCTTTGCCGCTTCGGGGTGGTGCCGATAGAAAACAGCTCGAACGGCTCCGTGAGGGCAAACTATGAGCTTTTGAACCGCAAGAATTTAAGGATAGTCAGGAGTGAGCGGCTTTTTGTGAGCCACGAGCTTTTGGCGAAGCCGGGCGTAAAGCTCGAGGATATCCGCGAGATACGCTCCCACGAGCAGGCGCTCGGGCAGTGCTCGGAGTTTATTAAGAGCCTCGGCAGCAGGGTGAAGGTTCAGCCCTGCCCCAACACGGCTATGGCGGCGGAACTCGCCGCAAGGAGCGAATTCGGAGACATCGCCGCGATAGCTTCACATTCGGCCTGCGAGCTTTACGGGCTCGTGCCGATAGCCACCCGAATCCAGAACAGCGACAACAACTACACCCGCTTTATCTGTCTCTCGAAAGACGCCGAGATATATCCCGGGGCCGACAGGATAAGCCTTATCCTTGCGCTGAAGCACCGCCCCGGCGCGCTCTACGAGATACTCGCGAAGCTCACCGCGCTCGAAATAAACCTTATAAAGCTCGAAAGCTGCCCGATAGTGGGGCAGGACTTCCAGTTTATGTTCTTCTTCGAGATGCAGGGCTCCGTCCGCGACCCGAGAGTTGCGGCGATGCTCGAAAGCCTCGAGCAGACCTGCGAGAGCTTCAAGTTCCTCGGCAATTATTCGGAGGTATAATTATGACTGTAAAAGAAAACTCGGCCTCGGCGCTACGCAGAATGACCGCCGCGGGGATATTTGCGGCGTTTATGTGTATAATTTCGCCCTTTGCGATACCCGTCGGACCGATATCAATAACCCTTGCCACCTTTGCGGTGTATCTTTCGGGAGCAGTGCTCGGCAGAAAGCTCGGGGGAATAGCTGTCGCGATATATCTTTTGCTCGGTTTCGTCGGTTTGCCGGTGTTCTCGGGCTTCGCGGGAGGGATACAGCGGCTCGTGGGCGCCACCGGCGGCTATATGGTCGGCTACATATTCTGCGCCTATATAACGGGGCTCTTTGCCGACAAATTCAAAAAATTTTGGGCTTACCCCGTGGGAATGGCGCTCGGGACCGCGGTGCTCTACGCTTTCGGGACTGCGTGGTTCTGCCTGCTTACGGGCTCGGAGATAATACCGGCGCTTCTCACCTGCGTTACGCCTTTTCTTATAGGCGACTCGATAAAGATAGCTGCCGCCTCGGCCCTCGGCGCCAAGCTTCGTCCTGCGTCCGACAGAATGATAAAATAAAAGGCGGGGAATTTCCGCCAAAATACAGTTATAACGGCTTGAGCAGGAGGACTTATGAAAGCATCTTTTAAAAAACTCCTGCTGATCTTCAGCATTGCGGCAGTAATATGTCCTGCCGTCGCGGCGGCGATAACGGCAGCGCTTGAGCCGGAGCTCGGGGAGGCGCTTTTGGCCGGACTGCTGTTCGGCTGTGCTGTCGGCAGCGTTTTGGGCATAGTTTCGCTTTTCCTGAATAAAGGCAGGAGCAGAGCGGTAACGGTGATGTCCTGCATACCTCTCTGCCCTTTGGCGGTCTATCTTGTTTTGTTCATTCCGTATCTTTTGTTTAAATAGGAGCTACAGCAGGCGCAGCGCGGCAAAAATCGCCGCCGACACCGTTGCTCCGACCGCTGCGGTGCCAAGCGCCAGCAGAACTTTTTGATACGTGCGCTTGCCCTCTTCGCGCAGGGCACTCGCACCGTCGAGGCGTTTGCCCTCCATAAAGGCGGCTATCTCGCGGTAGGTCTGAATGTTGTGCTCCTTTTTGAATTTCTCTGCGTGCAGCGCGTAAAGCAGCACTCCCGCCGCGACGGGGATATACAGCGCAAGTCCCCACCAGCCGAACAGCTTTGCAAGCGGCAGCGGCAGAATCAGCAGCTGGATATACATAAGCGCGAGCACGGCGCTCATTCGTTTGAGCGCTCTAATGTCCTTTTGAGTGATCTCTTTCATCTTTTCAACGTCTCCTTTTATCAGAGTATCGAGCGAGACGCCGAAAAAATTTGCGAGCAGAATAAGGCTCTTTACATCGGGGAAGCTTCGGCCGTTCTCCCAATTCGAGACGGTCTGGCGGGTGACATACACCGCTTCGGCAAGCTCCTCCTGCGAGAGCCCCATATTTGCCCGCAGATTTTTTATTATGTTCTGAAGTTCCATATTGCGCCTCACCTCGGGCCTTATTATAGCAGGTGACGCCGGATTTGTCTGCCAAATGTATTTGACATAGGGGAGTTACGGGCGCAAAAGCAGGTCAAGGCAGCTTTCGAGCCCCGCTCTGTCCTCCTCGGTGAAGTGAGCGGGCAGCACGCTGTCCATATCGAGGACGCCCCATATCTCGCCGTTTCTCCTCATCGGCACGACTATCTCGGAATGAGTGTTGCAGTCGCAGGCGATGTGCCCCTCGAAGCACTCCACCTCGTCAACGACTATCGCTTCGCCGCGCTTCCAGGCGCTTCCGCAGACTCCGAGGCCGTAACCTATCCTCGTGACGGCAGGTCTGCCCTGAAACGGCCCGAGCCTGAGCTCGTTTTTATCGACAAGGTAAAAGCCGACCCAGTTTGCCTTCGGGAAAGCCTGCGCGATCACCGACGAGGCATTTGCAAGAACGGCGGTCAGGTCGCGTTCACCCCGAGTGTAAAGCTCGAGCTGCTCGCCGAGCATTTTGTAAAATTCTGCCCCGCGCTCGGGGTATCGGACTTCGATGTAGCTCATAGTTATGCTCCTTTTTCAGATATAGCTCCAACCTGCGCGCTTTGAGGGCGAAGCCCGCCGCGCACTGCGTGCGCGGAAGCCAGGCGCCCCCGCAGGGGCGCCCGGCACGGCCGCCTGCGGCGGCCCGGGCTTCGCCCGCACCCAAAGGCGCACCGCTTTATTCCTGCGCCTCAGATATCACAAAGGTGGTCACGCTCTCGCGCGGTAAAACGTAGGTGAATCCGTCGCCGTCAAAGGCGATGTTGCCGGTGCGCTCAAGGTTGCGCAAAGCGTCGGTCGTGTAGGCCTCGATGTATCCTATGCTGCCTGCGTCACTAATGTTGAACTCCTGCGCGTAGTCGGCAAACGAGTGGTTAATCGCAACGATCACCGTCTTCCCGTCGCCCTTGTAGGCCGAGACGCTTACCCCGTAGGCAGGGGACTCGTCGGCATCTACCCTTATGTACCCCGGGCGGACGAATTTTGAATAATGCGCCATCATATAGCCGCGCTTCGAGATGCTTCCGTCCTCTTTCATCGGCCCGTAGAAGCGGCGGATATACCACCACACATATGCCTGAATGTTGCCGGTAACGAGACCGTCGTGCATATTCACGGCGACCTCTATCGCTTCGGGCCAGGTGTCGGCGTCGCTCGAGCTGTTCGGAACGTAGACCTCAGTCATCCAGAGCTCCTTGCCCTCGCACTTTTCCTCAAAGAGCGGATATTCCATATCCTTTTTCTGCGTGCCGTAGAAGTGCGTGCCGAATACGTCCACCTTCGAGAGCGCGTCCTCGTCGTTGATGATCGCGTTGTAAAAGTCTTTGCGGTACTGGAAAGCCTCGGGCGACATTATCCGGCAGTCGATCTCGTCGGAGTAGTTGAGAATAAAGTCCATTATCTCCTCGGTAGACCACCAGGTCCATTCGTCGGCAAAGTCGGGCTCGTTCTGAATGGATATCGCATAAAGCTCTATGCCGTTGTCGCGCATAAATGTCACGAAATCGTTGAGATGCTGCGCGTATTCGGCGTATTTGTCATGCCTTAAGCGCTGGGCGTTGGCGTTGCCGTTGTGGTTGAACTTCTCGGTCATATCCGCGGGCGGGTTCCAAGGGGAAGCGAATATCAGAGCTCCCTGCTCCTGCGCATATTTTGCCGTCTCGACCTCCTTAGCCCAGTTGTCTCTGTTCGGATCGACGTGTATCCGAAGTATCGTGAAGCCGAGCTGACCGTCGCCGTTTAAAAACGCCGTCTCGCGCTGCTCCTGCGTGAGGTCGTCTATCCAGACGGGGTAGTTTATTCCGCCGAAGCCCTTTATCGTCTGATGCTCAGTATTAAGATCGACCGTCACGGTCTTCGACTTCTGTGCGCCCTCGAGGTCGGGGACGAAAAGCTCGTCGTCCCTTATCTCCGCCTGCTCGCCGGCGCAGCCGAAAAGCGTAAACATAAGCGCAAAAGCGACCGCAAGCGCCGCGGCTCTTAAAAATATCTTTTTCATGATATATCCTCCGTTGTGTTCCGTATAAATATGTATCCATTTTAACATAGCCGCTCACTCTTTGCAAGCACAGGTTAGCAATATGACAAATTGCAAGCTTTTGAAATAAAATTTCGGTCTTTCAGACATATTTATCGGCGACTTTTTTGAAAATAACGCTTGAAATTAAAAAACCGGTGTGGTATAATTCAATAGTAAATTAGTAAAGCAAACATAATAAATTAACAGGAGGTAATTCAATGGCAGCATTTGCTCCTATGGGCTTTTGGGGCCCGCCCGGCAGTGCGACGGAAAAGTTAAAAGAGCCGCCGCCGAAAAACATTAAAGAGGTTCCCGATTATCTTCGCCGGCTCCTCGGCGGATTCTTCTCAAGGCTCACCTACATCATCAGGCTGGTATGGGAGGCCAAAAAATCGCTCCTTTTAATGATGGTGTTTATGGCGGTGTTCAACGGCGTTTCGCCGGTCATCTCGGCATATATCTCGGCTAACCTTTTAAACCACATAGCTTTGGTGCTCTCGCTCGATTCTCCCGAGTTTGCGCTGATAACATCTACCCTGTTGCCGGCGATGCTTCTGCAGTTCGGCTATATGTTCTTCGTGAACCTTATAAACGTCGTCAGCAATATGATAACCCGCACCTCAAGCGAAATAGTTACGAACCACGTAAAGTGCAAGATAATGAACAAGGCCAAGGAGATAGATATAGCCTCGTTTGATATGCCGGAATTCTACGAAAAATTCGAGAACGCCAACCGCGAGGCCGGCAGCCGTCCTATCGAGGTCATTCGCTCCACATTCGGCATCGTCAGCACCCTCATCTCGGCGATAAGCTTTATTCTCATACTTTCGGCCGTGGCGTGGTTCGCGCCGCTCATAGTCATCATTCTCTCGGTCCCGAGTGCGATAATCACGTTCTCCTACCGCCGCAAGAACTTCCGCTATATGCGCCGCCACTCGAAAGAGCGCAGGCAGATGTCCTATTACTCCGATATGCTCGTCAACAAGGATATGGTAAAAGAGATACGCCTCTTCGGCCTTTCCGACACGTTTATCTTCAACTACAAAAAGGTGTTCGAACGCTATTTTGCGGGAATCCGCCGTCTGATAACCGTCGAGGGGATATGGAACATCGCCATCTCGCTTGTAACGACCTCGGTCAACTGCGCGCTGTTCTTCTTCATCGCCTACACGGTGACCGTCGGCAGCGGGCAGATAGGCGACTACTCGCTCTATACCGGAGCTCTTACCTCTATCGCAAACTGCGTTGCGGGGCTTGTTGCAACGAGCTCGAGCATATATGAGGGCACGCTGTTCATAGACAATATGATAGTCTTTATGAACGAGAAAAAGCACATCGTCGCCCTCGCCGACGAGCCGCTCCACGTTACCCGCCACATCGGCCACACGATAGAATTCAGGAACGTTTCCTTCCGCTATCCCGGCACCGAGAGGGACGTCCTCAAGAACATAAGCTTCGTTATTAACCCCGGCGACACCGTTGTGCTCGTCGGCCTTAACGGCGCGGGCAAGACCACGCTTTTAAAGCTTTTGACCCGCCTCTATGACCCGACCGCGGGGACTATCCTCCTCGACGGGCAGGATATCCGCAACTACGACACCGACGAGCTCTACGCGATGTACGGAGTTATCTTCCAGGACTTCGGAAAATACGCCTTTACGGTCAACGAGAACATCTCGTTCGGTGAGATATCCAAGCCGATGAATCAGGAGAACATAAAGGCCGCCGCGACCGCCAGCGCCGCCGACGAATTCATCACCCACCTGCCCGACGGCTACAACACCCCGCTTATGAGGGTGTTTGAGCTGAACGGAATAGAGCCGTCGATAGGGCAGTGGCAGAAGCTCGCGATTGCAAGGGCGTTCTACTCCGATTCGGATATACTTATCCTCGACGAGCCCACCGCCTCGCTCGACGCCATAGCCGAGCAGGAGATATTCAACCAGTTCGACCGCCTGCGCAAGGACAAGACTACCTTCTTTGTGTCGCACAGGCTTTCGAGCGCCACGCTCGCGAATAAGATACTCGTGCTTGAGAACGGCGTCCTCGCCGAAACGGGCACGCACTCCGAGCTGATGAAGAAGGAAGGCATTTATTACGAGCTGTTCTCGACCCAGGCGGCGAGATACATAAATGCCGATCAGGAGCCGGAAACGGCGAAGTGATATCAAAACAAACCCCCGCCCAAGAGGCCTTCTCTCGGGCGGGGTCGCTTATGCGGAAATTATTTCAGCTTTGCGCTGTCCTTGGCGCGCTGGACGTTTGAAAGCGTCTTCTTGCGGAGGCGGATATTCTTCGGTGTGACTTCAACGAGCTCGTCGTCGGCGATAAATTCAAGGCTGTCTTCAAGGCTGAATATCCTCGGCGGAATGAGCCTTAAGGCGTCGTCCGAGCCGCTCGCACGGGTGTTGGTGAGGTGCTTGCGCTTGCATACGTTTACAACAAGGTCGCCCGGCTTGGGCGAAACGCCGACTATCATTCCCTCATAGACCGGTACTCCCGCGCCGATGAACAGCGCGCCGCGCTCCTGGGCGTTGTAAAGCCCGTAGGTGACCGCTTCGCCCGCTTCAAACGCCACGAGCGAGCCGGAGGTCCTGCGCGGGATATCTCCTTTATATGGCTCGTAGCCGTGGAACACCGAGCTCATAATGCCCTCGCCCTTGGTGTCGGTCAGAAATTCGTTGCGGTAGCCGAAAAGTCCTCTCGCGGGAACGTGGAACACCACTCTCATTCTCGAACCCATCGGCGTCATAGAGACCATTTCGCCCTTACGGGTGCCCATCTTCTCCATTACCGCGCCGACAGACGCCTCGGGAACGTCTACAACGAGTTCCTCTATCGGCTCGCAGAGCTTGCCGTCAACCTCTTTATAGAGCACTCTCGGCGTTGAAACGCCCATTTCGTAGCCCTCGCGGCGCATATTCTCTATGAGAATAGAGAGGTGCATCTCTCCTCTTCCCGCGACTTTAAAGGAGTCGGTCGAATCGGTCTCGGAGACGCGGAGCGAAACGTCCTTCAAAAGCTCCCTGAAAAGCCTTTCGCGGAGGTGGCGGGAGGTGACGTATTTGCCCTCCTTGCCGGCAAAAGGAGAGTCGTTGACCGAAAACGTCATCTCGACGGTCGGCTCGCTTATCTTAACGAACGGCAGAGGCTCGAAATTCTGCCAGTCGCATATCGTGTCGCCTATGGTGATGTTCTCTATGCCGCTGATGCACACGATGTCGCCGACGGTGGCGGTCTCGGCGGGGGTGCGCTCAAGCCCGTTTATCTGGTAGAGCGTTACCACCTTTCCTCGGTATTCCTTTTTGGTGTGGTGATAGTCGCCTATCATCACTTCCTGATTTACCTTTATCGAGCCGCGCTCGATCTTTCCTATCGCAATTCTGCCGACATAGTCGTTGTAGTCGATAGAGCTCACGAGCATCTGGAGCGGCTTGTCGGGGTCGCCCTCCGGCGCGGGAATATAATCGAGTATCTTGTCAAATAGCGGGGTGAGGTCGGTCCCCTGAACGTGCTCGTCCTCCGAGCAGGTGCCGTCTCTGCCAGAGCAGAAGAGGATAGGGCTGTCGAGCTGCTCGTCCGAGGCGTTGAGGTCCATAAGGAGCTCGTAGCACTCGTCTATTACCTCGTCGATGCGCGCATCGGGGCGGTCTATCTTATTTATCACGATTATCACGCGGTGGCCGAGTTCGAGGGCGTGCTGCAAAACAAAGCGGGTCTGCGGCATAGGGCCCTCTGCGGCGTCCACCAAGAGGATAACGCCGTCCACCATTTTGAGTATGCGCTCTACCTCTCCGCCGAAGTCGGCATGGCCGGGGGTATCGACGATGTTTATTTTCACGTCTTTATAAACCACCGAGGTGTTTTTTGCGAGAATGGTTATCCCGCGCTCGCGCTCGATGTCGTTCGAGTCCATAACGCGCTCGTTGACCACCTGATTCTGACGGAACGTGCCGCTCTGCCTCAGCATGCCGTCAACGAGGGTGGTCTTTCCGTGATCGACGTGGGCAATTATCGCGACGTTCCTTAAATCGTTTCTTACCAATTCTATCTCTCCCTGGTTAATTTCATTCCAAATTAGTATTATACTATCCCGAAAAAAGCAAATCAATAGGAATTTTTAACAGAAGTGAAAACCCCTCGGGGCGTGATGATTGGCGAAATTGCGCGGTTTGCTCAGGAATAGCCGTGGTTGCTCTGGAAAATATTGATGTTTCCTCGCGTGAGGTCGAGCTCGTTTTTGAGCCGCGCCGGAAAGATGATATCTTTGCCGAAGCGTTCGCGCAGGCTGTCCGACACCTCGCCGAGCTTTTCCTCGCGCTCGAGCCTGCGGCTGTCGCAGAAAAAGCTGTTCTGCCGCGCAAGCGAATCGGGGTAAAGATATATCGCCCTTATGCCCACCGCCCTGACAGGCAGGCGCCAGTCGAACCGCGCCTTGAAAAGCTCGAATCCCGCCTGCGCGAAGCTCTGGGACGAGCGCATAGGCACGCTCAGCACCGTCTGATATTCGCGGTATGTGAGGTCGTTGGTCTTCACGCTCACCGTTACTCCGCCCGCACAGAGCTTTTCCCGCCGCAGCTGCCGCGTCACCTCCTCCGAGAGCCCCAAAAGAGTCCGCCACACTTCGGCGTCGGTGTAGAGGTCGCGGGGGAGGGTGGTAGAGCTTCCGACGGATTTTATCTCGCGCTTATAGCTCTGCTCGTGCACCACGGCGTCGTCATAGCCGTTTACGGCGCGCCAGAGCCATATTCCGCTCTTGCCAAGATGCCTCACAAGTATGTCGGGGTCGGTCTTTGCGAGGTCGCCGAGGGTGCGTATCCGCAGCTTTTGGAGCCGCCCGAAGGTCGCCGGCCCCACACCGATTATCTCACCCACCCCGAGTGGATATATCTTTTCGCGAAAATTTTCGGGAGAGAGCAGGGTAACGGCGTCGGGCTTTTTCATATCCGAACCGAGCTTGGCGAGCACCTTTGTAAAGCTCACCCCGACTGAGATCGTGAGCCCCGTCTCGGCTTTTACGGTCTCGCGTATTTTATTAGCTATCTCCTCCGAGCTCCCGAAGAGGTAGTGAGAGCCGGTGACGTCGAGCCAGCACTCGTCCATTCCGAACGGCTCCACCATATCGGTCCAGCGCTGATATATCGCCCTAACCTGCTTTGATATCGCCGAATATTTTTCCATATGCGGCGGAATTATGACAATGTCGGGGCATTTTTGCCTCGCTTCGAAGATTTTGTCGCCGGTTTTTATCCCGAACGCCCGAGCCTCGTAGTTTTTTGCCAAAACTATCCCCGCGCGGGCCTCCTGCGAGCCGCACACCGCCACCGGCTTGCCGAGAAGTGAGGGGTCGTCGCGGCACTCGACCGAGGCGTAGAAGTTGTTGAGGTCGCAGTGAAGAATGTCTTTCATCGGGCTTGCCTCCTTACAGAACATTTGTTCTATATCATAATAGCACATATGTTCGATTTTGTAAAGAGGAAAAAAGCGACGGAAAGAGTGATAAAAAGTCACATTTGTTTCCGTCGCTTTCGTCGTTTGCTTCGATCTCGACCGACCCCTCACCTCGAGGAGAGGGTATTTTAGCTCCTCGAATACACTTTAGAGGCAGGCTTGACCGAAAACTTTTAAGTTTTATGTACCTCATTCTTACTTTTCCGTAATTTTCCCAAAAAATCCCCGACGGCTGCCCGTCGGGGGAGTAAAATCAGTTTTTGAGGCTGTGGAGCGGCGCGGGGATCTGCCCTCCGCGGTTTATGAACTTCGAGGGCGACATTTTATTTACCCTCATTATCGGCGCGTGCCCGAAAAGCCCGCCCCAATCGAGCTCCTCGCCGTCAGTGCGGCCTATCGCGGGAATCACCCTAACGGCGGTGGTCTTCGAATTTATCATTCCTATTGCCGCTTCGTCGGCGATAATGCCGGCTATCGCGTCGGCGGTGGTGTCGCCGGGAATGGCTATCATATCCAGCCCGACCGAGCATACCGCAGTCATCGCCTCAAGCTTTTCTATCGTAAGCGAGCCGCTCTTGGCGTCGGCTATCATTCCCGCGTCCTCCGAGACGGGTATGAACGCTCCCGAGAGCCCTCCGACAGACGAACAGGCCATAACTCCGCCCTTTTTCACGGCGTCGTTTAAAAGCGCGAGGCAGGCCGTAGTGCCGGGAGCTCCGCACTGCTCGAGGCCTATCTCCTCAAGGATATGTGCCACGCTGTCGCCGACGGCGGGGGTGGGCGCAAGGGAGAGGTCAACTATGCCGAACGGCACGCCGAGACGCTCCGAAGCCGTTACGCCTACGAGCTGTCCCACGCGGGTTATCTTATAGGCAGTGGTTTTGATTATGTTGCACACCTCGTTGATATCGGCGTCGGGGTGCTTTGCAAGGGCCGAGCGGACAACGCCCGGTCCCGAAACGCCAACGTTTATTATGCAGTCGGGCTCACCCACGCCGTGATAAGCTCCGGCCATAAAGGGGTTGTCGTCCACGGAGTTGCAGAACACAACGAGCTTTGCCGCGCCGAAGCAGTCGGAATCAACGGTGGCCTCGGCCGTTTCGCGGACTATCCTGCCCATAAGCTTGCAGGCGTCGAGGTTTATGCCGGTCTTGGTCGAGCCGATATTTACCGAAGAACATACCCGCGAGGTCTTGGCCAGGGCCTCGGGAATGGATTCTATGAGTTCGCGGTCGCCGGCGGCGAAGCCCTTCTGAACGAGCGCCGAATATCCCCCGATGAGGTTCACGCCCACGGCCTCGGCGGCCCTGTCCATAGTAAGCGCGAATTTAACGGGACTTTGACGGCAGGCGGCCGAAACTATCGCTATCGGCGTCACCGATATCCGCTTGTTTATAATAGGTATGCCGTATTCCTTTTCTATCTCCTCGCCTACTTTTACAAGGTCTTTTGCGCGCGAGGTTATTTTGTTGTATACCTTTTTGCAGGCTTTGTCTATATCGCTGTCAACGCAGTCGAGAAGCGAGATGCCCATAGTTATCGTTCTTATATCGAGACACTCGTCCTGTATCATTCTTATCGTTTCAAGAATATCGCTTATATTCAGCATATCATCACCAACCGTCAGCTAAAAATATTTCCCGATAACTATATGTGATGCATGGTATTGAAGATGTCTTCGTGCATGACAAAAATCGAGAGGCCGAGCGACTTGCCGAGCTCGGTCATTCTGTCGGCAAGACTGCTCAAGGGGATATTCAGCCCCGTTATATCCACGAGCATTACCATGGCGAAAACGTCCTGAAGCACCGACTGCGTTACCTCGGTGACGTTGGCGTTGCACTCGGCGCACATCGCCGAAACTTTTGCGAGTATCCCTACGGCGTCCTTGCCAATAACAGAAATTACCGCTTTCATATTTTATCCTCCAAACCGATTTATGTTTTTATGGCGCTCATAGTATCGGGCGCCCGTGCAAATTCTGATTCAATATTATCTCACAAAAGCCGCAATTTGTCAATATGCGTGGCAGGGAGGTATGGAAGCAAGAAAGTTGCGGCGCCCGTCGATATTTTCCTGCCGCGAGGCGGGAAACTTTTTATTTGCCTCGCTCACCGCTCGGCAAATGGGGAACCCCCGGCGAGGGTTCCCCAGGTCAAAACAGTCCACCGGACTGTTTTGACCTCCCTTCCTGCGCTTTTTGCGTAAAGGATTTCGCAGCCTGCGGGCTGCGACCAGAGGCTACTCGCCTCTGGACTCTCGCAAGCCTTTTGAAAAAGGCTTGACCGAAAACTTTTAAGTTTATGTGACCCATCTCCCCTTACCTCAGCTCCAGCCCCTTTATGACCTCCGCAAGGCTCTGACCTACGAGGCTGCCGCTGTAAACGGCTTCGTCGAGCGAGTTGGCGTTGGAGCCCATCTCGATGAGAAACGACCCGTGCGTGAGCTCCTGATTGTAATTCCGCTCGTCAAAGAGTATCGGACGGGTGAGACCGGGCCAGTCGCTTTCCATACGCGATTGCAGCCGCGAGGCCACCCGCAGGTTATAGCGGTATTGCGGAACGTTGGTGCAGCCGCAGATTATCATTACCTGCGCCGCACTGCGGCCGTTTATCTCGACGGCGGGCGCATAGCGCACCGAGTCCTCCTCGATGGCATCGCGGTGGACGTCGATAACTATCTTTATGCTCGGATATTCCTTTAAATACTCCTCGACCGTCTTCGCGCTGCGGTCGTAGGCGCCGGTGTAATGGGGATAATCGTGAACCGTCTCGTCGTGGATAACGCCTATTCCCGCCTTTTCAAGCTCCGAGGCTATGGCTTCGCCCACCGCCGCAACGCTCTTGTCGAGCTCGGTCGTGCGGGAGGAAAACGAATCGTCGTAAAAGTCGCGCTCATAGGGCTCGTAACTCTCGGTAGTGTGGGTGTGCATTATGAGCACCAGCGGCCCCGCGTCGATGTCTACCTCAAAATCCGGCTCGCGGGAGCACTGCTCAAGAAGATACTCCGGGTCGATATCGGTGCAGTTGCGAAGAAGTCCGCCCTCCGGCAGCTCGAGATATGTAGTTGACGGGCGGTAGGAATAAGCCCTGCGGACTATCTCTCCGCTCCTGTTATCCTGCTTTTCGGGATAAGGGAGCCCTTCGCCCTGCGCTTCTTCCGTTTCTTCCGGCTCGGGCTCCTCAGTTTCCTGCGGAGCGGCCTCTATGTCGCACCCGCCGAAGCCCGAAAGCCTTATAAGCTCACCGGCGAGCTTCGGGCTCACCGCTACCGGCTCCGGCTCCTTGGGCTCCTGCTCCGAGGCCGGCTCTTCGGCGCTTTTGGCGGGCATGCCTAAGGTATTGAGTTTTGCCGACATTACCGCCAGCCCCTTGCAGCCTATCGTCCCCGAACCGAAGACAAAGTTGCCCATAAGCGTGAGCGCCGCAAAAAATGCGAGCGCCGCCGCACCTCCGGCGGCAAGATCGGCCGCCCTGCGTCCTGAATTTTTCAACACGATCACTCTTTCTTAATAAAATTTTAATCGGATTGTTACCGAATGTAATCGAAGTGTTATTGAAATCCTCAAAAAAATATGGTAATATTATATCGGCGGAAAAAATACTTCTATTTTTGCCGCCTGCTCAATAAACTTGATAAGGACGTGAAGAAAATGCGGCTGAAATATAAACGCGCTGCCGCCGCGGCTCTTGCGGCGCTCACTTTAAGCGGGTGCGCCGGCAGGCAGGCGGAGGAAAAGCTTCAATCGGGGGACGCCCCCGCAGGCACCGTTCCGGCGGTCACCTCTGCCTGGAGCGAGGAGACCGCTCCCGAGAGCGTCACCGAGGCTTTGACCACCTCCGCTCCCGTAACAAAGGGCCCCGAGGCAGTGACTACCGCCACCGAGACCGGAGATGGATACACCGTGTATGACCGCAGCGAAGTAAGATATTCTATCGACACCGTAAACGTAAGGGAGCTTCCGAGCACCGAGAGCAAGGTGGTCGGCCAGCTCAACCCCGGCGACGAGGCCGCCGTTACCGGCTACACCTCGACGGGGTGGCTCAGGATAAGCTACAACGGCGCGACGGCATATGTATTCGGCCAGTATTTCTCCGAAATAAAGCCGGAACTGCCGGAGCAGGAGGTGGTTATCCCCGAGGGATATTATTTCTCGAGCCCTGCAGACTACTTCTTTATAGTGAACAAGCAGAACTTCCTGCCCGAGGACTACGCCATAGAAACGGACTTCGTTCAGGGGAGCTACGAGCTTGAGATAGTGGCAGCAAAGCACTGCAAGGATATGATAGCCGCCGCCGAAAAGGACGGCATAGAGCTAAAGGTGCTCTCGGCCTACAGAACGGTGGACTATCAGAAAAAGCTCTTCGAGCGCAACGTCAACTCCCGTATGGAGGACGACGGCATGACCTACGACGAAGCCTATTACGACGTTTCGATAAACATAGCCCCTCCGGGCGGCAGCGAGCACAACGCGGGCCTCGCGGTGGATATAATCGACAAAAACCACTGGGACACCTATACCGCCTTTGAAGACACAAAGGAATTTGAATGGCTCTACGCCCACTGCGCCGAATACGGGTTTATCCTGCGCTATTTAAAAGGAAAAGAAGACATAACCGGCTATATCTACGAGCCGTGGCACTACCGATATGTGGGCACGGAATACGCCTCGGCGGTTATGGCCTCGGGGCTATGCCTTGAGGAATATATAGGTCAGAACGAGACCTGATGAACTGACGGAAGGTGAAACATGAACATAGCATATTTTCTTACTTTAAAAAAAGACACCGCTTATTTATACGACGACTACACCCTGCGGCAGGCTCTTGAAAAGATGCGCGCCCACGGCTACACGCGCATACCCGTGATCACGCGGGACGGCAGATATATAGGCGTGGTCGCGGAGGGGGATTTTCTCTGGTATATGCTCGATCACGGCGTCGTTTCGATGCACGAGGCCGAAGACCTTAAGCTCCGCGAGATACTTGAACGCAAGCGCCCGCGGCCGTTTAAGTCGGCGGGAATCACCGCCACCCGCGAGGAGCTGATAAGGCTCGCTATGGACCAGAACTTCGTTCCCGTTACCGACGACGACGGAGGATATATAGGCATAGTCACCCGAAGGAACATAATCAAATACTTTGTGGGCGAGCAGTCGGTAAAGCCCCGCTGAACATTTTATCAGCCCCGAGCGGCGATTACTGTCAAAAGCAGTCGTGCAAAAGGCTCACATATGGAGTTTTAACCCCTGCAAAATTGTAAAAACTAACAAAATCAGCGGGCAAAACTGTACATTTATCACAATGTTTAAAATCAATTCTCAATTATTTATTGACAAGTTATTTTCTCGGGTTTATAATAAACTTGCGATTAGCAAAATCGACTATTATTTTTATCGGGGGATAAATTACTATGAAAAAGATCATCTCACTGGCACTGGTATTGGTTATGGCTATGGGTCTTCTCACCGCTTGCGGCGTAGAGCTCCAGGCTCCTGACGGCGTATATTCCACCGAGTCCGGCACTTACAAGGCCGTGTTCTCCAACTATGATGCAAAGGAAAACGTCGGTGACCTTTCTATCACCTTCAACATTATCGATACCTCCACTACCGTCAGCGGCAAGTTCTCGGTTGCGGTTATGAGCGAGGAAGACAACACCTTCTATATCGACTTCACTCCCGACGGAGCTGCTGAGCCTATCGTCAACTTCGGCGGTTACATGGCTAACGACAACGCTTTCGTTCAGCTCGAAGGCCTTGAAGAGCTCGGCGGACAGACCGGCATCTCTTACACCTTTGGCGATCCCACTGCTGAAGACTGATTCATTGATTGAAATTAAAACAAGACCTGCCCCAAAGGCGGGTCTTGTTTTTTGTGCGGGTTTTGGTTGTGAGCGAACGGCCGACCCCTCCGTTCAAAGGGCTGTTCACCGTTATTTCCTCTCTCTGAACAGCCTTCCGTACGTTCCGTTCACCGGTTCGTCGAACTCCAGGAGCAGCCAGTCGCCGCAGGTGTAGCATCTCGCCCGCTCCTGACGCTCGCCGTCGGGCAGGGCGTTTGCGATGTTGAACTGCCACCCCGAGCCGCTCGTCCGGTGGCTCTCAAGGTCAAACCACGCATAGTCGATACGATTCCCGTAATAGCGGAACTCGTTGATCTCTGCGCGCGAGGGAGTTGTTTCGCAAAGCTCCCAGCTGCGGCCGTATTTTTCCGAAACTATATCGTGAACGCCGTCCGTCTCGGAAAACTCCCTTTCGAGCAGTTCGGTGTATTCCTCGGTTTCCGTGTCGCTTGGCAGCTCCATAGACTCGCTGCCGCAGTAGTAGAGACGCGCGGCTATCGGTTCAAGCTCGCCGTTGTAGATGGGCGCGTATGGCACCGCCATTATATAATTTCCCGAGCGGTAGAGCGGCACGCCCGGCATAAGGTTCCCGACAAAGCAGTCGTAGCTATTGTCCTCGCGGTAGTCGTAGTATTCAAATTCTCCGAGGTCAAAGAGCTTATCCCCCGGCGAAGTGTATTCTCTGTCTTCGGTGTACGTTTTCAGACGCCTGAGCAGCCTGTCATAGTCCGATTCGCCTATCATAGCGGGTCCCTCGTCGTATTTTAGGGCGTTCGGACCGTTGTAGTCGAACATCTCTTCAACCGGCATCGAGGGCTTGTAAACGCTCTCGCCGATATATTCCCCCTCGGCTTTGAATCGCTCTATCTCCTCCGCCGACGGGTGATATGGCACGCAGTGGTAGTATTTGCCCTGATAATATGCCGCGGCGCTGCTTCGCGCATAGCGGTAAAGGAGTTCGTAGTAGTCGGAGAGCTTTTCAAAATCATCGGAGTCGAGCCCGTCATAGGGCGAAGCGTCTTTTCTGAAGACCTGCGCGTAAAGGGTGTCGCCGTTTTCCTGCTCTATCGGGAAGTCGTAGCACAAAAGCCTGTAGTCGTCGCCGAGGCAGTAGACGGTCGTCCTCTCGGTCATATGTCCCTTGCCGTCGGCGTGGTTGACGTAGTTGCCGCTCGTCTTCCAGACAGGCGTGAAGCTGTAGCCCGAAAGCGCCTGAAAAGCGTGCATGCTCTCGGGTGTGATATAGCAGTCCAAAAGATAGTAAAACTCGTAGTCGATCCTTCTGCCCTCGTCGAAAACGCCGTAATAATAGATGTAGCTTTCGCGGCTCGGCTCGAAGTCTATCGAATCGAGCGTTGCTATAAGCTCATCGCGCTCGCCCGTGAGGTCGGGGATGAGTTTATAGGGCTCGGCGCCGCTTATCAGCTCATAGCCGTTTCCTATGACTTCGGGACCGGGGTTGTTGAGGAAAGCGAATTCCTCGAATTTCTCGCAGTTAAGATAGTGTCCCTTGAGCTTTTCGGCGAACGCTTCAAGTTCTTCCTCCGAATAGGCGCAATCCGAATCCGAGAACTGGAGCCGCGAGAGCCAGGTAAGCCGCCTCGGCTCGCCGTCGGGAGCAGTCTCGTAAAGACCGTCCCAGGCGAGGCGCACCACCGTTCCGCGCGGGACCGGAGTAAAGCTCTTGTAGTAGTCGGAGCGTCCGGCATAGCTGCAAAACGCTTCAAACGCGTCAAAGCTCTTTTCGGAGTCACGTCCGATGGTTATTAGCTGATCCCACATATACAGCGCCGCATAGATGTTTTTGTCGCCGCTTTCGGGGTCGTTGTCTATAAGATAGAGCACCTCGCTCGAATCCTGCTCGATATCTATGACCGCGAACTCTTTCATAACAAGCGGCAGACCGTAGTTATATATCAGCGTGTAATCCTGATACATCAGCGTTACGCCGTCGCCTGCGGGGACGATAAATTCGTTCAGCTTGTTCTCGAAGAATTCCCGCGCCATATCGTTATACTTAAAGCTCGCGTAATAGCTGAGCTTGTTTTCTATCTCCTCGGGGGTCAGCCCTGCGGTCTGGTAGTCTTCTACCTCGTGGACGTATACCCAGTAGGGGCTGTATACGTTTTCACCCGAAACTATGGAATATTCCGAGGCAAACGTGAGGGTTATCTTTTCAACGTCGCCCTCGAGCAGGGTGTCGAGCTCCTCCTCGGTCATCGCCGTCACCGCCCCGCGGACTTCCTCATCGGTAACGTCAAAGCGGTTTATAAAGCTGTACAGATTGGGGTAGTCCTCTATGCTCGAGGGAGCAGTCTGCCAAATCTCTCCGAGCGACTCCTCCCAGCTCTCGTAGTCCTCTTCGGGAACGAGGCTCACGAGCCCCTCGGGGATATCGTCGAGCTTTTCGACGCAGGGCGTAAAGAACCCGCGCAGCTCCTCCGATTCGGCGTCTTCTACGATGTTATCGCCGAACGGGAAGGGGATTGCCATTCCGCGTGAGGGCTCCTCGACGTCGGCGGCAGTGGTGAATGTTCCCGACGGCAGCGGCTCGCGCTTTTCTATCCTTATGCTTCGCGTCAGCGCGAACGCTCCTGCCGAAACGATCACGGCGGCGCAGGCGGCTATGGCGGCATATTTTCGGACGCTACGCCTTTTTGCCGGCCTGTAGTCTAAGGCTTCGGAAATATAAGCGTCGTCGGCATATGCGAGCGCGTCCGCAATTCTCGGTATATTCATACTTTCACTCCCCTTTCCTCAAGAAAAGCCCGCAGTTTTTCGCGCGTTCTGAAAAGACTCGACTTCACCTTTGATTCGCTGAAGCCGAAGCGCTTTGCGATTTCCTCGACCGAGTCGAAAAACCAGTATTTTCTCATAAATACCACCCGCGCCTCCGCGCCGAGCGACCCGAGAAACTCGTTTACCGCCTCGCCTATCTCGCTGTCGTCCGCTTCGGGGCGGATCTTCGGGTCGGGCAGCACCGCTTCGAGCTCGGTAAGCGACACCTCTATATCGGCTCCCCGCTTTTTCGCGAGGTTTTTCCTCAGCCGCGACAGCGAGACGTTGCGGGTTATCCTCAAAATAAACGCTCTGAAATTATTCGGGTGAGACGGCGGAATGGCGTTCCACACGCCCATATAGGCGTCCTGGACGCACTCCTCAGAATCCGGCCGCGAATTAAGTATGCTTTCTGCGACGGAATAGCACAGACTGCCGTATTTTTTGTCGGTCTCGGCTATTGCCGATTCGCTTCGCTCGAAATACAGCGATATTATGGCTTCGTCCTCCAAGTTGACACTTCCTCTCCTTGTATCTACATACTAAGTCGCAAATCGGAGCGTCGGGGTTGCGCCGCGGCAGCATAAGTTTATCATATTTGCGGGGAGATTGCAATGTAAGGGGAAACTGTAAACAGTCCGATTCGGGTACATCAAAGCCTCCTGCACGCATACTACATCTTGTATCATAAAACATCATTCACCGCTACATTTCGACATATACTTGCAAAACAGAGCCGAAAATTTCCGCATAGTTTTGTATATTCCTCTGAAATTTTCCGTTTCGCTTGATTATTTTCCTAATTTCTGGTAAAATACAGGGCAGATGAGGAAAATAATGTAAATTTCCTTAAAAAGAACGGAGGATAATTATGACAAAGAAAATCAAGGTTTTGATCGGAGACGATTCGAGGGAGTTTGGAGTGGCTGCCGCAGACGTTTTGAGGGGAATGGGGTTTTTCTGCCTGACGCGTCCCAAAGACGGAGGGATACTCTTTGACGCCGTGAAGGACGAGTCGCCAGACGTTGCGATATTCGACCTTTCTATGCCGAATCTCGACGCCATAGAGCTTATGAAGAAGCTTAACCGTTCGGGGGTGAAAAAGCCGGTGTTCATTGTAACGTCGCCCTGTGACAACGTTTTTGCGCAGAGACAGGTGATGCAGGCCGGCGCGGCATACTATCTTATAAGGCCGTTTGACCCGAAGATACTCGGCGACCGCATCAACGAGCTTATGGGGTATGATTTTTTGGAGGAGTCTTCACCGGCGCTTCCGGCCGCAAGGGAGCTCAGTCTTGAGGTAGTGGTCACCGAAATGATACATCAGCTCGGCGTTCCGGCCCACATAAAGGGGTATCACTATCTGAGAAGCGCGATACTCCACTGCATTGAAGACAGCGAGATGCTTGAATGTGTGACCAAACTTTTATATCCCACCGTGGCGGAGGAGTTTCAGACCACGCCTTCGCGGGTGGAGAGGGCGATACGTCACGCGATCGAAATAGCCTGGGACCGCGGCGACATTGAAACGCTCAATTCCTACTTCGGGTTTACCGTGAACACCGGCAAGGGCAAGCCCACGAACTCGGAATTTATAGCTCTTATAGCCGACCGCATAAAGCTGAGGTACAAAGAGGCGGTAAGGGCGTAAATTTTCAAAAGGTCTTGACAATCAGGCCAACCGATAATATAATAAAAGTCCGGGGATATTTCCCGGGCTTTTATTTCGGGGTGTAGCGCAGCTGGCAGCGCGCCTGCTTTGGGAGCAGGATGTCGGGGGTTCAAATCCCTTCACTCCGACCAGCGCCGTCGCGGACTTCGTATCGTTCGCGGCGGCATTTTTATGCCGCCGCTCATTCACTCCGTCGCTCCGGCTTTTCCCCACAAAGTCTCGCGACTTTGCGGGGGCCCCTTTTTGCGCCCTTTTGGCTCGCCGCGATTTGATTTAAAGATATTTTCAAATCACGGCTTCGCCTTACGAGCGGCCGCTCCTCTTCCCCAAAAATGCTCACGCATTTTCGGGGACCCCTTTTAGCACCCTCGGGTGCTTTTTTATTTGGTTAAAGTCGTTGGGTGCAGAATCCCACGCCAAAGCGCCTGAAAGGCCACAAGAGCGAAGGAAGCGTGAAATCATTGATGTTTAAAAAGCGCAGGAAGTTTGTGCGCTTTGGATATGTACGCGATTGCTTTCCCGCAAGCCAACCGAGGCAATCCGAATCGCCGAGGGCAGGCGAGCGGCTGAAAGCAACGCTTGCATTGGGGTGACAAATCCCTTCACTCCGACCAGCGCCGTCGCGGACTTCGTATCGTTCGCGGCGTCTGCATACGCGATTATTTCTCCGCGAGCACGAGCGGGCGGTAATTTTTGCCCGCGAAGTGCGAGAGGATAGAAATAACGCTTATGCTTCCGGCTTTTCCCCACAAAGTCTCGCGATTTTGCGGGGGCCCCTTTTTGCGCCCTCGGGTGCTTTTTTGCGTTTTAGTTCCTTTTTCCCCTTGAATCTCTCAATAAAACGTGATATAATACATTTTAACAGCCGAAAACTCGGTGTAACTTGTATAACGGCATTATCTGAATAGGCTTATATCCGACCGTTTGGCCGGTCTATATAAAGTCATACAGGAGGAGATAATTGTGAAGATATTCAGAAGAAAAAAGGGCTTTACGCTTGCGGAACTGCTCATCGTCCTTGCGATAATCGCCGTCCTTACGGCTATTGCGGTCCCGCTGTTTTCCACGCAGATAGACAAAGCCCGCGAAGCGGTAGACGAGGCAAATGCCCGTTCCGCCTCCTCGATGGCGGAGGCTCATTATCTTATGAACCACATTGACGAGACTGGTCCGATCATATACTATTTCAAAATTGAGGGCAATAACCTTGTGATAGCCGGACACTCGGCACCCTCAACTTCGTCCGCCGGATATGAAGACGCCGAAAAAGACTGCAAGCTCGGCGGAGCGGCATCGGCGAGCGAAGATTTTGCGCAATCTAAAAAATATTCGGGCAAACCGCTCACCGTAACGGTTGAGGACGGAAAAATCACAAACAGTTGGCTTGATGGAGAGTAAAAGAATTTCGGGGGCGGGGCAGTTTTAAAATTGCCGCGCCCTCTTTTTGTTGAGGTGTTGTTATGCCGATAGCTTCGCTTAGTCCCGTGCTTGCGGTCTATTTTTCGGTGCTCGCATTTGCGGCGGGCGGATATCTTACAAAGCGTGTGCGGAAATCAACGCTTACCTTTTCACTATTGCAAAGCTCGGCAAAATATGTTATCTTTTTATAAAACACACGGAACATGGCGCGTTTTTAGCGTCGGGACTGAAAGGAGTAAATTATGTTCAGTTATGCAATAATGGGTGCGGGCGGGATATCCGCCAAGTTCTGCGACGCGGTCCGAAGGATCCCCGATTGCAGGGTGGTTGCCGTTTCGAGCAAGTCTTTGGAGCGCGCCGAGACATTCGCAAAGCGCGAGGGTATTCCCGCTGCATACGGGAGTTATACCGAGATGCTCGAGCGCGAAAAGCCGGACTGCGTATACATCGGGGCCGACACCGGCTCGCATTTCAGGCTCACGATGCTCTGCCTTGAGCACGGCGTGCCGGTGCTCTGCGAAAAGGCGATGTTCTGCACGTCGGAAGACGCAAGGGCAGCCATTGAAAAGTCGCGTCAGAGCGGCATGTTTATGATGGAGGCGATGTGGAGCTACTTCCTTCCCGCGATAAAAACCGCCAAAAGCTGGGCGGACGGCGGCAGGATAGGAAGGATATACCGCTCGGAGTGCGCGCTCGGCTTTAAGGCCTCGGACCACCCCGGGAACAGATATTTCAACACCTCTCTCGGCGGAGGAGCCGCCTATGACCTTGGGGTTTACGCCTACGACCTCACCACTCTTATGCTCGGCCACGACTACGAGGAGATCTCGGTGAGCGTCCTAAAGCACGAGAGCGGCGTGGACGGCTTCGACCAGTTCACTGCGAGATACAAAGACTGCATTTCGAGCATGACCGCAAGCATTATCGGCCCGCTCGAGGAAAGGCTCATACTTTACGGCGAAAAGGGCAGGATAATCGTTCCGTCGTCGCATTTCGCCTCGAGGGCGATACTCCTTGACGAAAAGGGGAACGTCGCTGACGAATTTATCGACCGCAAGACCGAAAACGGCTTCGTATATGAAGTAAAAGAGGCTATGGACTGCGTTCTTGCCGGAAAGACCGAGAGCGATACAGTCCCGCACAGGCTCACGCTCGAGACCGCGGGGATATACGACATTGTGAACGAAAAGCTGCGGAAGATGTAAAAAAGCACCGGAACGACGATTAAGATATGCGGTAAAGCGGAATTTGTACAGGTGAGTGAAAATGGTTACAAAACATGTTATAGTCCTGCCCTATGATAAGGTCTGGGAACAGAATTTTATAAAAATAAAAGATGAGATTCAAAATGCTCTTGGCAAATTGTCACTGGGTATTGAGCATGTCGGCAGCACTTCTGTGCGAGGGCTGTCTGCAAAACCGATTATCGATATTGACGTTATCATAAAAGATTACTCTTTGTTCAATGACGTAGTTGCCGCTTTGAATAGTATTGGTTACCGCCATGAAGGAAATCTTGGCATTATCGGGCGGGAAGCGTTCGATTATGACGGTAAAGATCATTTGCAGAAACACCATCTATATGTTTGTCCACAAGATTCTGCAGAACTAAAAAGGCACATTGCTTTTAGGGACTATTTGCGTTCCCATCCCGAAGCTGTATGTGAATACAGCCGCGTCAAAGAAGAAGGGGCAGCGCTCTATCCGTATGATATGGAGAAATATATCGAACACAAGTCTCCCTTTATCGAGAGAATATACAGGGAAATAGGGATATGGTAAATTCCAGTTTATCGAAAATATAAACCGAAAAAGCATCGGTTCGCCCGATGCTTTTGCTTTGTCCGATTTACAGATGCATCACCCTGCACCCGAGCGCCTCCGCCTCTTCGGGGGAGTGGGTCACGAGTATGAGAGTTTTGCCCTCGGCGGCCTTTGACACCGCCTCCGTCACCCTCGGCAGGGTCTCGGAGTCTATTCCCTTAAACGGCTCGTCGAGTACGAATATGTCCGGCTCCGAGAGTATCATTCTTGCCGTCGCTACCCTGCGGCGCTCTCCGCCCGAAAGCTCGTTCACCGGCTTTTTCGAGAGCTCTTTTGTTATGCCGAGCGAGTCGAGCACGGCCTGTATCCTGCCTTCGTCTGAGCCTTTTTTTAGAACTATCCGACAGTTGACGAAGGCCGTCAGCGGTTCCACGAGCCTGTCCTCCTGAAAGACCGCCCCGAAGCGCCTGCGCTCCGAAAACGATATGCTGCCCGAATCGGGCTTTATGAGCCCCATTATTATGTTTATGAGCGTGGTTTTTCCCGCGCCGGAGCGCCCCATTATCGCGAGCCGCCCGCCGTCGGGGATCTCGAGGCCCAGACCGCTTATCACCTGCTGATCTCCGTAGGATTTCGATATGTTTTCGAGCCTTATCATCTTCCCGCCCCCTCGATCTTTCTCTGTATAAGCTTAAGAACAAGCATAAACAGCTTCTCGAACACCGTGCTCGCGAGGATTATTACCGCCGTCCAGGCCAAGAGGTCGCCGGTCTCGAAATAGAGCTTCGCGCGGTAGAGCATTTCTCCGACTGAGCCCGTGGATATCCCTATGACCTCTGCCGCTATGCCGCTCTTCCAGCAGAGACCGAGCGCTACCGAGCAGCCCGAGCAGAGAAAAGGAAGTATCTGCGGGAAGTAGATGTAAATAAGCTTTTTCGCGGGGCTTATCCCGAAGACCTTCGCCATTTCGGTGAGCTTTATGTCGGTATGGTCTATCCCTTCGAGGACGTTGAGATATATCACTGGAAAGACCATAAGAAACGATATGAAAACGCTTAGGTTTCGGCTCCCGAACCATATTATCGCGAGGATTATGAACGACGCCACCGGCGTAGCCTTTATGACCGAGGTTATCGGCTGCAGAAGTATCCTTACGACCTGAAATTTTGAGGATATTACCGCGCAGACGATCCCCGAAAGCAGCGCCGCGAAGAATCCCGAGAGTATTCTTAACGACGAAAACGCCACAGCCGAACGGAATTCGGGAGTGACGCAGAGCTCTAAGAGCCGCCGGAACGCCTTGTAGGGCGAGCAGATTATAAGCTCGCTTCCGACGGCGCGCGCCAGCGCCTCCCAGACGATTATCCAGAAGGCGACGGCAAGCGCTTTGTATATATACTTCTTTTTGTAATCAGCTTTCGGTGTGGTAGAAGCTTTCATCGGGAAGTTCTCCGCCGACAGAGGTCGGGTCGCTGTTGTAGAGGACTGTCAGGTAATTTTCGACGTTGGTCTTCATATCCTCGCCGGTCATAAAGACGATGTTGCAGTAGGGAATAGCCTTTTTCGCGACGGGCGCCTTTACGATGTCGTATTTTTCGACGAGCGCTGCGGCGTCGTCAACGTTGGCGTTTACATATTCCACCGAGGCGGCGTAGTCGCTCATAAACTGCGCGACGGTCTCGGGGTTCTGCTCCAAGAAATCGCTTCTCACGACGGTTACGCCGGTGACGAGCTGGCTGCCGTCGATCTTATTCCACTCTTCGGTGAGGTCGAAGACGATGCGCAGGTTCTCGTTCTGGGTCATCGCCACGGTGACGTAGGGCTGCGGGAGGACCGCTATCGCGTCGGTCGATTCAGCCATCTTCGCCGCTACTTCGGTGGCTTCCGAGAGGTATTCGATGTTCACGTCGTTCACGGGGTCGATGCCGTTCTGCGTCAGGATGTAGTTGAGGACGTATTCGGGGGTGGTACCCTTGCCGGTGGAGTAGATGGTCTTGCCCTTGAGGTCGGCTATAGATGCGAGGGGGTCTTCGGTATTTACGGCGGACTCGGGGTCGAACGCCGAGAGAACGTAGAGCACTCCCAAGGTGTTGATGCCTACGACCTTTATGCCTTTTTCGGTCTTCTTGTAGAGGACGGAGGCGAGGTTGCAGGGGATATTTGCGGCGTCGATGTCGCCGTTTACCAAAAGCCCGACAATTTCATCGGCGGTGCCGAAGATCTGAACGTCGTATTTGTTTTCGGTGAGGCCGTTGTCCGAGTCGTCCATAAGCTTTACCATCCCTATGGTGGTCGGACCCTTGAGCGAGGCTATTTTCATCTCGCCGGCTTCGGCAGGGGCCTCGGTCTTGCCGGAGGAGTCGGCGTTGTCTTCGGGCTGGGCTTCGCCGGTCTGAACAGGTTCGGTCACGTCTGAGCCGTTATCGGCGTCGCCGCAGGCGGCGAACACCGTGAGTGTGAGCATAAGCGCGATAATTACCGCTAAGATTTTTCTGAGATTCATTTTTGAGTTTTCCTTTCGATCGAAAAATTGTCGTTAAGGCATACCGTACCGCCGGCAGAGGTTATCCGGCCGGAGGCTTCGAGCGCGCCAAACGCCCGAAACAGGCTTGAACGGGAAATTCCGAGCTGCCTTGCGAGCTCGTCTTTCGTGACGCCGAGCTTGACTATGCCGTCTTTCTGGCAGGAGCCGAAATAGTGCATAAGCCTTTCGGTGCAGTCGGGGATCGAGAGCAGACTCAGGCGTTCGGCAAGATAGAGCATCTTTTTGTTGCAGAGCCTCACATATCTGTACATAAGCCCGCTGTCTTCGGCGAGGAGCCGTGCGAATTCCTCTTTGGGAATGTAGAGCACTGAAGTTTTTACCTTGGCGGTGAGCTTTGTGGGCATGCGCTTATTCACGAATATGTTGCATATCCCGAATTCTCCGCCCCGCTTCATCACCGATACCGAGCCGGAATCGGAGGAATTTACCTCGAGCGCGCCGGACAACACTATCCCCACGCAGTCTACTCCGTTGAGGTATTCTCCCGCTTCTTCGCCGCGCCGAAAAGTCACTACCGACCCTCCGCGCACCGAAGACGGGTCCACCCCGCAAAAAAGCTCGGAATCGTTGAAAGCGGCCGCCGCAGATGAAGTTAAGTTCAAAATACAGACCTCCCGTTCATCGGGACCGTGATAATTATAGTGCCCCAATGTGTGTAAATTATAACGCATTTTAAAACAAACTGTAAATATTCGTCTCAAATGATACTATTTTTTAAATTTTTTGTCAAGAGCAAAAAAAGTGTAAAAAGGTCTTGAAAAATAGAGAACGGTGTGGTATAATTCAACTGTTGGCAAAAACTGGGACTTTATCCGTTTAAAGTCCAACGGCGATATCATTATAGACGGAGGTATGAAAAATGAAAAAATCAACCATTAAAAAGTACGCAAGACTTATAGTGCGCGTTGGAGCCAACGTCCAGAAGGGTCAGAGCGTTGTTATAAGCTGCGCGGTCGAGCAGGCCGACTTCTGCGCCCTCGTTGTTGACGAGTGCTACAGAGCCGGAGCAAAATACGTAACGGTCAACTGGTCGAGCGATAAGGTCACAAGGCTGCATTACCGCAACGAAAGCATAAGGACTCTTTCCACCGTCCTCAAGTGGCAGGAAGAAAAGATAAAGTGGATGTCGGAAGAACTTCCCTGCCGCATACACATAGTTTCGGAAGACCCCGACGGCTTAAAGGGCATAAACCCCGCAAAGATGCAGAAGGTATCGGTCAATACATATAAGGTCACAAAGAAGTATTCCCAAGCTATGGAGTCGAGGCACCAGTGGACGATAGCCGCCGTTCCGGGCGAGGCCTGGGCAAAGAAGGTGTTCCCCGGGCTGCGTAAGAGCCAGGCTGTTGAGAAGCTCTGGCAGGCTATTCTGGAGAGCGTTTACGTCACCGACGACAACGACCCGATAGCCGTTTGGGAAAAGGTCAACGCCGACTTCAAGGAGCGCTGCGAAAAGCTCAACGAAGACAGGTTCGAGTATCTGCACTACACTTCGTCTAACGGCACCGACTTCAAGTGCTGGCTTATGCCGGAGTCGAAGTGGTGCGGCGGCGGGGAGACCGATTTAAACGGCCACTTCTTCAACCCGAATATGCCTACTATAGAGGTATTCACCACCCCGAAGAAGGGCAAGGCCGAGGGAAAAGTGGTATCCACAAAGCCGCTTTCCTACCGCGGTCAGCTCATCGAGAACTTCTCGATAACTTTTAAGGACGGCAAAGCGGTCTCCTGCGAGGCCGAAAAGGGCAAGGAGGCTCTTGAAAAGATCATTTCCGCCGACGAGGGCTCCTGCATGATAGGCGAGCTCGCGCTGGTTCCGCAGGATTCCCCGATAAGCAACCAGAATATCCTCTATTACGAGACTCTGTTCGACGAAAACGCAAGCTGCCATATCGCCCTTGGCAGGGGCTACCGCGAGTGCGTTGACGGCTACGCCGATATGACCCCCGAGCAGCTCTCGGAGCTCGGCGTAAACGAGTCGATGGTGCATGTGGACTTTATGGTGGGTTCGCCCGACATGTCGATAGTCGGCCACACGTTCGACGGCAAAGACATTCAGATATTCAAGGACGGCAACTTCGTCATCTGATAAAACCGCATAAATCGCGGCTCTCCGGCTTACGGAGGGCCGCTTTTGCAATATTGCCCAAAAACTGCGCTTTTGCCGCGGCTATTTCTGTGAGCGCGGGGCTTGCGTTTTTCGCAAAACTGTAGTAATATGTTGAGTGAAATCTGATTTTTAAGTTACGGATTTAAACCGTAAAAGCCGAAAGGTGGCAAAGGAATGAAAAAGCGCGGCGGGCTGGCCTCTTATATACTCGGCAGGATAGCTGCCTTTGTTATGACCCTCTTTGCGGTCTCGCTGCTGATATTCTTCCTCGAAAGGCTTTCGGGAGTAGACCCCGTGGCGGTAGTTCTCGGCGGCAAGCGCGCCAACGAAGAGACCATAGCACTTTTGAGGGAGCGCTTCGGGCTCGACCTGCCCTTGTGGCAGCAATACCTCAGATGGGTCGCGGGCATGCTCAGGGGCGATTTCGGGCTCGACTTCAACTATCAGCAGCCCGTCTGGTCGCTGATTCTTCCCCGCCTCGGGATAACCCTGCCTCTCATTTTGATGGCGTCGCTGATAACGGTAGCGGTATCGGTGCCCGTCGGGGTGGTGTGCGCGGTAAAGCAGGGCAAAGCCGCCGACACTGCGCTCTCCGCGCTCTGCCTTGCGGGGGTCAGCTGCCCGGGGTTCTTTGTCTCGATGCTCGCGATAGCCGTTATTTCGCGGATAGCCCCCTCGGTGAGGTTCACGGGCTCGTTCTCGGGCTTCTCGGGAATGATGGAAAGGCTGCTTCTGCCGGCGGTGTGCATCGCCCTCGGAATGATAGCCCTCGGCGCAAGGGTGATCCGCTCGAAGATGATAACCGAGCTCGATTCCGACTACGTTCTCTTTGCCCGCGCCGGAGGCATAAGCGAGCGCAAGGTTGTGTTCTCAAAGGCTTTAAAGAGCTGCATAATCCCGTATTCCTCGGTTATGTCGATACAGATAGGCTCGCTTCTGGTGGGAGCCGTTACGGTCGAGGAGGTATTTTCGCTCCAAGGACTTGGCTCGCTGCTCATTGACTCGATTCAGGGCTCGAACTACCCCGTAACTCAGGCTATAACTATGATAACGGTGTTCTTCTTCCTGCTGCTCACGACGGCGGTTGATATTATAATCGCGGCGGTCGATCCGAGAGTGAGAAAGGGGGAGGCTTCATATGAATAAAAAGAGCGCTTCCGCCTTCTTCACGCCTGCCGTTGCGATATCCTGCATAATTCTTGCGGCGGTGACGATTATTTCGCTCTTCGCGCCGCTGATAGCTCCCTACGACCCCACCGCCACCGACCTCTCGGCGACGATGCTCTACCCCTCGCGGGAGCACCTCTTCGGCACCGACCAGACCGGCCGCGACATATTCTCGCGTATGCTCTTCGGCGGCAGAACGACGATCCTCGGGGCGTTTGCTATAGTTTTGTTCTCGATGGCCGTGGGGATACCCGCAGGGCTCATATCGGGATACTTCGGCGGCTTTGCCGACAAGCTTTTGATGAGGATAACCGATGTTGTTATAAGCTTCCCGACGCTGCTTCTGGCCTTTATTTTCGTCGGGATATTCGGCAGGGGGCTCCATAATTCCGTCCTCGCGATAGGGATAGTTTATATCCCGATGACGGCGCGGCTGACCCGCTCTTTGACCCTCTCGGAAAAGAACAAGGGGTATGTCGAGGCGCTGAAGACCTCGGGCTGTCCCACCCGTAAGATACTCTTTTTGCAGATACTTCCCAACTGTATACCCACTCTTTCGTCGCAGCTTACGCTCGACATAGGCTATGCGATAATCGACCTCGCCTCGATGAGTTTTATAGGGCTCGGGGTGAAGCTTCCGGAATGTGACTGGGGAGCTATGCTCGAAGAGTCGCGGAACCTGATTTTCACCCGTCCGCTCTCGGCGCTCGCCCCCGGGATAGCCATAGCGGTGACGGTGATATCTATAAACATTCTCTCCGACGGCGTTCAGCGCTACATCGACCCCACCCGCCGGAAGTTAAAAAGGAGCGTGCTGCGCTTTGGATAAGCTCCTTGAAATAAAAGACCTCTCGGTGAGGCTCCTGACGGCCTACGGCGTCGCAAGGGGAGTAAGAGGCGTTTCCCTCGAAGTCGGTGAGGGGGAGATTGTCGGAATAGTCGGCGAATCGGGCTGCGGAAAGACCCTTACGGCAAAATCCGTGCTCGGGCTCCATAATGCCGAGCGCACCGAAGTCGGCGGGCAGATGATATACCGCCTGAAAAGCGGAGAGACGGTCGATCTTGCCGCCCTGAGTCAGAGAGATTTTCAAAAGATACGCGGCGGGGAGATCTCGATGGTTTTGCAGGACTCCTCCACGTCGCTGAGCCCGATAATAACCGTCGGCAGGCAGATGGAGGACGTTATCCTTGCTCACAGGGATATAAAGCGCCCGGAGGCACGGGCGGTCGCCGCGGAGCTTCTTGAAAGCGTGGGCATAAGCGAGCCGCAGATGAGGCTCAAATGCCTTCCCGGCGAGCTATCGGGCGGGCAGCTCCAGAGAATCTGCATAGCTATGGCGATAAGCTCGGAGCCGAGGCTGCTTTTGTGCGACGAGCCCACCACGGCGCTCGATTCCGTCACGCAGGCGCAGATACTCGCGCTTCTTAAAAAGCTCTCTAAAGAGCGGAATATGGCGGTTTTGATAGTTACCCACAATTTTTCGGTGGTAAAGCGCATCTGCGACAGGGTATACGTTATGTACGCAGGGCTCATCGCCGAGAGCGGGACGGCAGACGAGGTCACAAAGAGCCCGAAGCACCGCTACACCGCCGATCTTTTGAAAAGCATACCCGACGCAGAGACAAAAGGCAGGCTCGAATCGGTCGCGGGGGCTCTGCCCGACGTCTACGGCGATATAGCCGGCTGTCCCTACGCTCCGAGGTGTAAAAGCGCCTGTGAGGGCTGCCTGAAAAGCGTACCGGTGACCGAATTTACGCCGACTCACTTTGCGGCGTGCGTAAAAGGGGGCGGGCAGAACGGTTGAAACAGTACTTAGCGTAAAAGGCCTCTGCAAGACCTTCCGAAAGGACGGCGTTGTTACCGAGGCGGTAAAAAACGTGAGCTTCGAGCTTTACTCGGGCGAGATACTCGGAATAGCCGGAGAATCGGGGAGCGGAAAGTCCACGCTCTCGCGGCTCTGTATGGGTCTCCTTAAGCCCGACGGCGGGGAGATATACGTCTGCGGCAAAAGGCTCGGAAAAGACACCGTAAAGAGCCTGCGTCCGAAGATACAGATGGTCTTCCAGAACCCTGCCGACACCTTTAATCCATCGTATTCCGTCGGCTCGGGGCTTAGAAACGCGGGGCACGACCTCGGGCTTGAAAAGCAGGAGTGCCGCGAAAAGATATCCGAGCTCTTAAAGACCACCGGACTTCCCGAAAGCGTATTAAAGCGCCGACCGAAGGAGCTCTCCGGCGGGCAGCTTCAGCGCCTTGCGATAGTGAGGGCGCTTCTGTGCGGCCCGAGGGTGCTCATAGCCGACGAGGCGGTGTCTTCGCTCGACGTTTCGGTGTCGGCGAATATAATCAATCTGCTGCTCGACCTGCGCGAAAGCCTCGGCATAGCTATGCTCTTTATCTCTCACGACCTTGCGGTGATAGGCCATATAAGCGACCGCGTGGGTGTGATGTATAAAGGCGAGCTCGTCGAGAACGGCGACACAGGCAGCGTGCTCGGCTCGCCCGCGCACGAATATACAAAACGTCTTCTGGACGCGCGCCTGTGAGTGCGTCCGAAATAACCCCAAGTTCTCAAGGAGGAGATACTATGAAGAAAATTCTTTCAACCGTTCTGGCGCTGCTCATCGCCGCGCTTGCGCTTACTTCCTGCGGGCAGCAGGGCAGCTCTGCCGACAGGCCCCTCAGGATATCTATGATCTCGGATATAACCGCCCTCGACCCCGCTTTTGCCTACGACGGCCCCACGATAAGCGTCATTTTGCAGGTCACCGAGGGAATACTCAGGCTCAATGCCGACGGCAGCATTTCGCCCCAGCTCGCCAAGGACTGGGAGGCCAAGGACGAGCTGACTTACGTCTATAATATGCGCGACGACGTCTGCTTCTCGGACGGCAGCCCGATGACTATGGAGGACGTCCTCTATTCGCTCAACAGATACCGCGACGAAAGCGTCGCCTCATATCTCGCGTGGATGTATGACAACGTAGAGTCTATCGAGCAGACCGGCGACTGGCAGTTTACCGTAAAGCTCTTTGAGCCCGACGCAACCTGGCAGTATGTATTTTCCACCGCGGCGGGTCATGTCGTAAAGAAGTCCTACTGCGAGGAAAAGGGAGCCGATTTCGGCAAGCCCTCGGGGCTTATAATCGGCACCGGCCCATATAAGGTAGACGAGTGGGTGATAGGAACCGAAGTAAAGCTCTCGCGCAACGAGAACTACTGGGACAAGACCTATGCCGATAACGAAGACGTCGTTGACAACGTGGAATTCGTGGTGATAAGCGACGACACCACGAGGATACAGGAGCTCACCAACGGCAATATTGATATGGACACCATGCTCCCCGCCGAGCTTATTCCCACCGTGAGGGAGGGCGAGAACACCGACGTTTTGCTCAAGGACTCCACCAACTTTATTATGCTCGCCTTTAACTGCGAAGTCGCGCCCTTTAACGACGCAAACGTGAGGCGCGCTGTTGCGAGCGTTGTCGATAAGCAGTCTATTGCTTCCGGAATAGTCGGAGAAGTCGGCGAGGCGGCTACTGCTCTGCCGATGGGAAAAATGCTCTACACCTACGATCCCGAGGGCTGGGAGAGCTATGCCGCTGCCCAAAAGGGCATCGAATACAGCGTTGAGAACGCGAAAAACTACCTTGCGCAGTCGGCCTACCCCGACGGCTTCGACTGCGACCTTATGGTGGATGAGCAGAATATGAACGTCTCGATCGCGCTCGCGCTCCAGAGCGCATTAAAGGAGATAGGCATAAACGTAAATATTGAGAAGGTCTCGCAGGACGAACTCATCAACTGCGAGTTCGGCGGCGACATCAACCCCGACGGCACCCGCAACTTCGAGATGGGTCTGTTTGAATGGGAATCCGACTACTCCGATATGTCGGGCAACGTAATGGGAATATTCTACTCCGGATTTATGGGCGAGGGCGGCTCGAACGTGCCTTCCTACTCCAATCCCGAGGTTGACGCGCTTTTGGAAAGCCAGCAGGCGAGCATCGACCCCGCCGAGCGCGAAAAGCTCTTGCAGCAGGCACTCGACATCATCACCGACGAGGTCCCGATAGTCCCGATAGCCTACACCTACTACAAAATCGGCTATAACAAAGCCATTACCGACGGCGTGGACATTCTGACCTGGGCGTTTTACGTCAAGGACATAAGGATTGCAAGGTGAGCAAGTTTCAGCCCGCTTTCACATAACCGTCATAATGGCGGGGTAAAATATTCAAATAAATAAACCCGATTGGAGAATTGAAATGAGTATCAAAAAGCTTATCGCGCTTGTAACGGCGCTTGCGGTAGTTGTTGCGGCGTTCGGCGCCTGCGGCAAAACGACGTCCGACGAGAGTCTTCTTAACATCGACGGCGAATTTATTGACACCGACGGCCTTATTATGCTGACCGCAAACGGGATAGAAGTTCCCTTTGACGAGTACAGATATATGTATAATTACGTAGAGGCTTCGTATTTTGCCGGCATCGACGACGCCACATGGGAATCTAACCCCGAGTATTTCGAGAGCCTTTTGGACTACACCGAATATCTGACGCTCGACAACTGCTGGGGCGATATGCTCGCGAAGGAATACGGGATAGAGCTCACCGAGCAGGACTATGCCGATATAGACGCCTATATGGAGGAGCAGCGCAACTCTTTTGAATCTCCCGAGGCGTTCGAGCAGGCGCTCGCGGATTCCTCCATAACCGAAGACCTCTTGAAGAGGATAGTCACCCGTCAGTTTATGAGCAACCGCGTTTACGAAGAGCTCTTCCAGAAGGAGGGCGCGCCGCTTATTCCCTCCGACGACGAGATAAAGGCCGACCTCTCCGAAAACTGGAGAAGAGTGTATCACATTCTGATTCTCTTTGACCACTTCAGCAACTCCGCTGACTACGAAGACGCCACAGAGGACGAGCTTAAGGCAGCTGCCCTTGAATATGCCGAGGAGCTTTTGGAGAGAGCCAAAAACGGTGAGGACTTCTATCAGCTTTCGCAGGACTACGGCGAAGACCCCGGAATGACCGCCAATACCGAGGGCTATTTCTTCACCTATGACGAGATGGTCGAGCCGTTTGAAGAGGCTTCCTTCGAGCTCGGGGTCGGCGAGATAAGCGATATCGTCGAGACCTCCTACGGCTACCATATAATCCTCAGACTCGAACAGGACGACTATGTTGAGGAAAACTGGGACGCCGTCCGCGGGGAATATGTAAACAAAAAGTTCAACGAGTATATCGACAATTTGCTCGACACCGCCGACATAGAATATTGCGAATATTACGATAAGCTTGCTCACGGGAGCATACGCTGAAGCGGCGTCGGAGGGGAATGACATGAAGAGAAAGATCGGCTTTGCGGCGCTCACGGCGGGGATGCTCCTGTTTTCGGGCTGCCGCGGGGCCGATGCCTTTAAGCCGGCGGAAACCGAAAATATTCCCGGCGTGTCGATATATACATATTCCGCGAAGACGGAGGCGCAGGCTCCGGAAACGACCGCGGGGCCGTTATTTTCCGAGCCGCCGGCGACGACGGAGATCATAGCGTCGGAGCCCGTTGTCACCGAGCCCCGCGACCCGCTTTTGCCCGAGACGTTTCGGGAATTCGAGCTTCCGCAGGAATTTTACGAAAGACTTTCGGAGCTTTTGGAGCGATACGGCCTCAACGAGGGCTGCGACGGCACAGAAAACTGCCTTTGCGCGCCGGAATATGAGCTTTACGACGCCGAGGGCAACGTGACCGAGCCGCGAAAGCACTGCGTTTCGGTGTATTTCAGGGATATCGACAGCGGATTTGAATTTGAGCTCAATCCCGGAGCACACTATCCTATCGCGAGCACCGTAAAAATACCGTTCTGCACGCTGATATACCGAAAGATCGAGTCGGGCGGGCTCGACCCCGAGCAGGTTCTCACCTACGAGGAGCGGCACTATTTTGAAGGCACCGGCGACATAGTAAAAGGTGAATTCGGGCAGCAGTTCACCGTGAGGGAGCTTTTGGGGCTCGCGATAACGAAGAGCGACAACGTGGCCTATGAAATGCTCAAAGACCTTGTGAGCTGGGAGGAATTTTCGGAGTTTCTTTCCTCAGAGGGCTGCACTCATCCCGAAGACGTGAGAAAATCGAAGCAGAAGATATGCTGCGAGTCGGCGGGGGCCTACGGCAGGATACTTGCAAGGTATTTGAGGAGCGGCGGAGAATGGGTCGATGTCTTTAAGGAAGACCTTTTAAACACACGTCTGAAGATGATCCGTTCGGAGTATAACGTATACCGAAAATACGGCTGGGCGGGGTTCTCGTTCCACGATATAGCGTATGTAGACGCGCCGCGGCCGTATATCCTTGCGGTGCTCACCAATCTTGAGGGCGAGCAGCAGTCGGATTACGATTTTTATAAGGAACTTTCGGCGCTGTTTGAAGAATATACGCAGGACGCGGAAGAGGAACTTAATCTGAACATGTAAAACTTAAAAGTTTTCGGTCCACACTTTTTCAAAAGGGTGGCGGGGTCGAGGGGCAGAGCCCCCCGTCGCGCTCCGCAGAGCGCGAAATCTCTTGCTTAGCGAAGCGCAGGAAGGGAGTCCAAAACAGTCCGGTGGACTGTTTTGGACTGGGGAACCCTCGCCGGGGGTTCCCCAGTTGCCGAGCGGCAAGCGAGGCAACTGAAATAATGTTTTAGGTTTACACACTTTTGCGGAAGAATAAGTGTTGACAACCTGCAAAAACTGTTGTAGAATACAATTTGCGAGTAAGCCATACGGCAGCGGGCATCGGTAATACCGGTGAATGAGGAAAGTCCGAGCATCACAGAGCAGGGTAGCTGCTAACGGCAGCCGAGGGCGACCTTAGGGAAAGTGCAACAGAAAATTACCGCCTCCGGCACTGTCGGGGGTAAGGATGAAAAGGCGAGGCAAGAGCTCACCGAGGTGCGGGGGACCGCTCCGTCGTGTAAACCCTACCCGATGCAACACCGATTGGTTCGGCATGCTTTAACGCCTGCTCGGCGGGCGTGCCGTTGAAGGTGGCTTGAGCTGCGCGGCGACGCACAGCGTAGATAGATTGCCGTACACGACAAAACTCGGCTTATAGGCTTAGTCGCAATTTAAAATATTATCCCGTGAATACAAGAGGGTTTGATACAAATGATGAAAAAGATATTTATATGCCTTGCGGCTGTGGCTATGCTGGCCGCGCTTTCTGCCTGCGGAAAAGAACCCGCCGAAGCCGCCAAGCGCGCCGGCGCCGTGAGTCTTGACGAAAGCGAATACAGCGAATATTACAGTCAGCTCGCATATGAAGTGAGAGCGAGCGAAGACGTGATATCGGAGCAGATGTATTATCTTTACGAGCACGAGGGCGACAAGCAGGCCGTTGGCAAGAAAAACATATATTACGACACCGAGACCGGCGAAATGGAGAGATACACCGTGTCGCTCGGCAAGGATTACCTTGAAAAGGTGATAGACTACCGCAGGGGATACACCACCACCATTTACAGCGAGATGTTCTATGACGCCGACGGCAACCTGATACGCGCCATTTGGGAGAACACCGCCAAGGGCGACGACGGAGCCTTTTACCGCGACAGCGGCGAGCAGACCTATTACGAGGGAAGCTCCGACGTGAAGACGGTCCGGCAGGACAGATATAAAGACGACGTGATATATGAGTCCCTCACGCAGGAATACGACAAAGAGGGAAACATCATATCCGAGACAAAGGAATAAAAAACGCGGGAGCTCCTTAAAAAGGTGCTCCCGCTTTTGCGCGGATATTCAAGCCTTGCCCTTGGCGCCTTTTAAGCCGCCGAGCTTTACGCCCGAGAGCACGTTGGTGTCGAAAGCATAGGTTATCTTTGAATTTTCGCGGGCGCGTTCGAGCGCAAGGGATATCACCTCGTCAAGAAGCTCGGGATATTTCACGCCTGCGGGCTCCCAGAGGTAGAACGAAAGCGACCCGGGTATCGAATTTATCTCGTTGAGGTATATCTCGCCGGAATCGTTGTCGATTAAAAAATCTATCCTCGCGACGCCCGAGCAGCCGAGCGCCTTGAACGCCTTTACCGCAAGAAGCCTTATTTTTTCGGTGTCTTCGTCCGAGATGTCGGCGGGGATCACTCTTTTTGTGGAGGCCATTCCCTTTGCCGACTTCGAGCCGCCGAGGTATTTGTCTTCGTAGCTAAGTATCTCGTCTGAGCCGACGGGTCTCTCGCATACCGACGGGCGGGCTTTATGGGCGCTGCCGACAACCGAGCAGTTGACTTCGGTGAGATTCGTCACCGCGCGCTCAACGAGCACCCTGCCGGCGTAGAGGAACGCCTCTTCGAGGGCTTCTGAGAGCTTTTCGCGGCAGTCTGCCTTGGAGATACCTACGCTCGAGCCGAGGTTTACCGGCTTTACTATCGCGGGGTAGCCGATTTTTTCCTCGACAGCGCGTATCGCGGCTTCTTCGTCGGCGAGGTAGTCGTCGGAGTCGATAACCGCGCAGTCGAGCACGGGTATGCCGTGGTCTCTGAAGATGACCTTCATCGCGTATTTGTCCATCGAGAGCGCCGCCGAGAGCACGTCGCAGCCGACATAGGGCACTCCGAGCATATTCAGATACCCCGCGGCGGTGCCGTCCTCAACGTTGGTGCCGTGGACTACCGGAAACGCCACGTCGATGTAATCGACGAGCGGCTTTTGGAAAAGCTTCGGCGAGGTGCGTATGATCGCGACTCTGTCCTCAGTCCTCGCAAAAGCTACGGTATAGCTTTCGGCAATGAGCGATTTTATGTCCTTATAAGCCTCGATGTCGCCTATCCTGTCGCCGCAGTACATTTCACCCGACTTGGATATGTACACGGGTATAACGTCGTATTTTTCGCGGTTAATGCTCTGCGCCGCCTGAAGCGCGGAGATAATTGAGATCTCGTGCTCGACGGATCTGCCGCCGAACATAAGCGCAACTTTTATTTTCATCTTATTATAGACCCCTTTCCCGTTCCTGCACGGCTCAATAGTTGTCGGGCAGGTCGTTTTCGAGTAATATTATCTTCTTTTTTCCGCCGGTTGTCAAGGAGTAAACGCGGCTCATCGCATCGGAAAGGTCCTTGGCCGAATAGGTCTTCTCCTCGGGATAACTTTTTTCCGCAAGACCGCCGAGAATAGCCTCCGCGTTGGTTTTGCCGACGACGGCCACAAAGTCGCAGACCTCTGCTGCTTCCCGCCCGAATTCGCGGTTGAGCTCGCGGCTTTCCTCGCCGAGCTCGATCATTCCCGGGGTGACGAGAATTTTATATCCGTCGAGCATCGAGAGGGTCTCGAGAGCCGCCCTCGCGCCGGAGGGGTTGGAGTTGTAGGCGTCGTCGATAACGGTTACGTCGCCGTTTTGCTTGAGTTCGAGGCGGTGGGGGACGCTTTCGAGGCGGCGGACGGCGGGCTTAAGGTCTGCAAGAGGTATGCCGAGGGTGTTTGCGGCGGCTATCGCTCCGCAGATGTTTACGGCGTTGTGCCTGCCGATAAGCTTCGTTTTATACGAGCACCGCTCGCCCGACGGCGACACGACGTCAAACTCCGAGCCCGACGGAGTGACTTTCAGGCCGTCGATGTAATATCCTTCGCGCGAATCCATTCCGTAGCCGACAAAGCGCCGCCCCAGCGAGGCCTCGCGGACGCTTTCGCTGTCCATATTCAGCCAGAGGAAGCCGTCTTCGGGCAGGGCGTCGGCGAGCTCGAATTTCGTCTTCTTTACGTTTTCTATGCTTCCGAAGCTCTCAAGATGCATAGGCCCCACCGAGGTGATTATCCCGTGCTTCGGGTGTACGATGTCGCATATCTCCTTGATGTCGCCTACGTTTTTTGCGCCCATTTCGCAGAGGAAGATGTCGTGGGTCGCCCGCAGTTCGCCCCTTACGGTCTTCACGACTCCGAGCGGCGTGTTGAAATTGCCGGGGGTTTTAAGCACATTATATTTTACGCTGAGTAATTCATCTAAGAAGTATTTAACCGAAGTTTTTCCGAAGCTGCCGGTTATTCCGATGACGGTGAGGTCGGGACATTCACGGAGTATCCGCTTCGCGTCGTTGATATAATGGCGGTTTATGCCTTTCTCAACGGGCCGGTTGATGAGGTTCGCAAGCAGCACGGCATAGGGCGCCGCTAACACCCAGAGCGTATACAGAGCCGCGAAAACAACGGTGAATCCCCAGCCGTAAAGTGCAAAGAGCAGGGCGGCGGGAAGGAGATATATGATACATAATGTAAAAATAAGTCGTTTTATACGAGCGGTATATTTAAGCGGTATTTTCGCGGGCTTAGG
>CANRLU010000008.1 GCA_947631535.1 uncultured Clostridia bacterium
TTCAACGCTATCCGCACCTCTCACAACCCGCCCTCGAGCGTTCTGCTCGACGTCTGCGACAGAATGGGTATGCTCGTTATCGACGAAATATTCGACTGCTGGACGAACGGCAAAAAAGCCTACGACTACCACCTCTGGTTCGATAAATACGCTAAGGAGGACGTGAGGTCGATGACCGTCCGCGACCGCAACCACCCGTCGGTGGTGATGTGGTCTACCGGCAACGAGATTTTCGAGCGCGCGGGCAAATGCGACGGCTACGCGATAGGAAAGATGATAGCCGACACGATAAAGGAAAACGACCCTACAAGGCCGCTCACCCACGCTTTCTGCGAGTTCTGGGACAACTGGGAGTATAACTCCGAAGCCGGCAAGACCCTCCCTCTGCCGCCGGATCAGCCCGACTTCTGGTGCGAAAAAATCGCCCCGCAGGCCGGAAATCTTGACGTACTGGGCTATAACTATATGAACTACAGAGTCGCAAAGGACGAGCAGATACTTAAGTCTCACCTCTTCGCGATAACCGAGAGCTATCCTATGGACGCGCTTTGGGTAAAAAGGACTATGGACGCCCACCCGAAGCTCATCGGCGAATTTGTCTGGACGGGCTGGGACTACTTCGGCGAGACGGGTCTCGGCAGAGTTATCTACGACAGCCCCGACGGCCCGGGCTGGGGCCTCGACCCTCACCCGAACCACATCTCGAACTGCGGCGACTTCAGCATATGCGGATTCAAAAAACCGCAGTCGTACTACCGCGACATCGCCTGGGGCAGGGAGAGCGTTAAGATCCTCACCGTAGACCCCGACAACACCGGCAGGGTAAAATCCTACTCGGGCTGGGGCTTCTACGACGCCGACAGGACCTGGACCTACCCCGGCAAGGAGGGCAGGGGCTCGGAGATCTACGTGTTCACAATAGCCGACGAGTGCGAACTTTGGCTCAACGGCGAGTCGCTCGGCAGAAAAGCTCCCAACGAAAAGGGCTTCGCGACCTTTGAAGCGCCCTACGCTTCGGGAAAGCTCGAAGCCGCGGCATATAAAGACGGCAAGATCTGCGGCCGCGACGAGCTTTGCACCGCAGGCGAGGCGGTATCATTAAAGCTCACGCTTGACACCACCGGCAGAAGCGGAAAGGCGGATATTATCTTCGCGGAGATAGAATTTACCGACAAAGACGGCCGCACGGCGTGGACCGCAAACGGCGAAGTGACCGTTTCCGCGGAGGGCGGCAAAGTTATCGGCACCGGCTCGGGCAGAGTTGACGACACCCACGACTACACCAAGAGCTCCTGCTGCGCATATCGCGGGAAGCTCCTTGCGGCCATTCTTCCCGAGAGCGGAGAGGTCCGCATAAAGGCGTCTTCCGGCGGCCTTTGCGCGGAGGCTGAGGCGGTATTGAAATAAGAGTCTTGCCCCGAAATTTTATAAAATCGCAACGGCGCATCGCATAACCGCGGTGCGCCGTGATGTTTATATTCAGTCCTCTGCGCGGTCGGCGGGAACGTCCTCGCCCGACCATATTTTTTGCGACGTAAACGGAGTATCCCCGCCCGACCAGAACCGGTGGTCTTTGGGCAAACCGAGCGGCAAAAACACCGTCTCGCAAAGGTAGAGGCTCCCCGTTGAGATGTAAAATTCGCCGAGCGACGGCTGGGCGCCGCTCACGCCTATCTTCAGAAAGCCGTTTTCATCGAAGATATCTCCCGAAAGCGTTCTTGAGATGACCGCCGAGAGCGCGCACCTCGCCTGCTCGGGAGGAAGAGCGTCGGGGAGATTGCCGTTTAAAGCTGCGTGGGAAAGCGCGTGAAAAGCTCCGAAGCGATAGGTTATCGACCTGCCGATAATCGGGTATGTGCCGTCGGGGGCGATAAGCCGCTCCAAAACGGCGGCATATCTTTTTTCGCGCCGCAGCGCCTTTTCGGGCAGCCCCGCAAGCTCCGCACAGCTGTCAAACGCCTTTAATACGTCGATATAGAGCGGCTGGATAACAAAGCTGTTATAAAAGTCGTTCCGCAAAAGCTCGCCGTCGCCGTAAACTCCGTCGCCGAGATACCATTTTTCAAGCCTGTCGGCAGCCTTTAACACCGGCTCGACGGAATATTCCCCGCCGAGGGTTTTTATCCCCGCCTCGACCGCCGCCGGAAACAGCACCCAGTTAGAGCCGTCGGCCTGAAATTTTCTTGTGGACTCAAGCGCGGCGATAAGCCGACTGCGGGTGATACCGTCGAGCTTTTCCGAGAGCTCGGCGGGAGCGCGGACCACCGCGTCGGCCAAAAAGGCTGCGTCAACGAGCGACTGACCGTAGCCCTCGGAGAAATTCATCGCGTCGGGCGAAGCGGGATCGACGGCGATGCCGAGGCAGTCCCGCACGATTAGGCGGTATCTTTCCTGCAAAGCCGCTTCTTCGCCCGAAAGACCGTTAAGCGCGAGCCAAGGCGCCAGTCCCATAAGCGTTCTGCCGAACGCCTCAAGGCAGCTGTAGGGCTCCCTCCCCTCTTTGCAGACCGGCATTTTTTCGCGGAGCTTCTCGTCGCGAAGATTCAAAAGAATTGGGTCGGCAATTTTAAGCATAGCTTTAAGCCAATCGCCGCGGGTCATCACCGTTAATTCGGAAGTGTTCATATTCAGCCCTCCGTGCGCTTTTCGTAAAAATAATTCAGCTCTTTTTCCAATACGTCCGCATAGCACTGCACCGTCGGGTCGAGCTCCGCCGCCTCTTTTCGGAGCTCCGCGCTTTCAAAAAACTTCTGCGGAGCTTTCCTGACCTCAAGAGCGGTTTTCAGCGCGCCGTCGCCGTCGAAAATGCGGTTTTTCAGCGCCCACTCCCCCGCTGCGGTCTTCGAGATAACGCCGCCGGTGCGGAGCGTATAGACGCACCTCGCTATATCCAGAATCCACCCGAACGAATAAATGCTTTCGCCCGAAAGATGCGAGTATTTTCGTATCGACTCATAGTGCAGGCGGACGTTTTCCGCGAGCTCTTTGCGACTCGGTGCCGAAAGCCTGCTTCTTATTTCTTCACCGCGCAAAAGCCGTCCGTTTTCAATGAGCTCCTTGCGGCAAAATGCGTCGAAGCCGTAACCGTCGGTTATCCGCTGACCGCTCGTGCCCCAATAAACGACCCTGTCCGGAAGGCCGCCGATAAAAGCACAGAGCGACAGCATACCGCCTTCAAAGCAGCGGTAAAACGGGCAGTCGGGCTCGTTAAGCTGCAACTCCTGCCTAAGTCCGACGAGCCGTCCGGCCTGCTCCTCGGAAACGGCCGCTTTGGTCAGAACGAGGATATCCAGATCGCTCCAGCCAAAGCGAAAGTCGCCGAGGGTGTATGAGCCGTAAAGATAGATCGCCGTCAGGTTTTCGCCGAGAATTTTCGCGATCTCATCGCTCATTTTTTCAATGGCCGGATCGGGGTCTCTGCGGCATAACGCGGTGTCTTCGCAGCTGTTCACCACAAAAACGTCTCCTTCCCGCAGAGCTTCAGGACGGCTTCCGTGAGAAAGTAGTCGCCGTAAATTATCGCGCCCTCGTGCCACGGATCGTGGTAGGCGGCGGTGCATTTTTCGAGGATATTGTCGCAGCCGTCATCAAAGCAGCAGCGGTGCAAAACAAGCGCTTTCAGCAGCCTTTGGGCCGCGTCGAGATATTTCTCTCCTGCAAATTTCGAGAGCTCGATGAGCCCGCAGGCGGCTATCGCCGAGGCAGTCGAATCTTCATACCAAGGCTCGGGCGGCTGGTCGAAATCTACCGGAATAAAGCCGCTGTCCGGTATCCTTTCTATGAATCTGTCCGCGATTTTCACTGCGGTTTCGAGGTATTCCCGCTTTTTTGCGTGAATGTATGAAAGTGTAAAACCGTAGAGCCCCCAGGCCTGACCGCGCGTCCAGGAGGAGCCGTGGGCGAATCCCTGCCCGCCGTGGCTGCGAAGACGCTCGCCGCTCACGGGGTCGAACTCGACGATATGGCAAACCGAGCCGTCAGGCCGCACGAAAGCTTTCATCGCGGTGTCGGCGTGAGCTTCGGCGATTTGGGAAAAGCGCGGGTCGCAAAGAAGGTCGGAGGCGATATACAGCAGCGGAAGGTTCATCATGCAGTCAATTATCGCCCAGCCCGCGCGGGAGCCGTCGCCAAAGTCGTTCCACGCGCGGATAAATCTCCCCGTCGGGTTGAACCTCCCCGCGAGGTCGTTCGCCGCAAGTATGAGCCGATTTTTCGAGGCTTCAGAGCCGGTCAGGCGGTAATTTGCGCCCGCAGTCATTAGCCAGCGAAAACCGCTGTCGTGGTCCATACCCCAATGCAGGAGAAAAACGCGGTCGAGCTTCTGCTCTATCCCCTCGGCGATGAGCCTGAGCGCGTCGCCGCCGAAAGCTCCGTAAAGCTGCCAGAGCTGACCCGCCCAGAAGCCGTTCGTCCACCACGAGATGTTCTGGGTCTGGTCGTCAAAACGGCCGCCGACCGTCGAATACGGGATCTTTCCGGCGTTCCTAAATGCTGCCGCAGAAGCTTTCCCGTAGATCTTGCAGGCGGTATCCTGCCAAAAATTGCTGTCCGTAAGCCTCGCCTCCTATGGTTTTTTAAAATTTTACCATAAATCTCGGGAGGTTTCAATAGATTTTCTTGATTTGCAGTATGAAAACTGCTATTATAATTTTGGGGGCGATAGTTTGAAATACACAAAGAGCGAAATAAGGCGGTTTTTGGGGGAGCTTCCGCAAAACAGGCTGCCGCAGGGTATCAAAAAAAGCCTCGCGGACAAGCGGGCCGAGATACTTTCGGACAAAAAATATTCGCAGTATCTTGCGGAGATACGCAGCCTCACGGAGAAGTATCGGCAAACACCGATACAAGCGCTGAAATTCTCGGAATTTCGGCTTTTTGCAGACACCGGCGACCGCGAAACATATCAAAAAAGCTATTTTGAGCGCCGCGGAAGGCTCGCCTGCCTCGCGCTGGCGGTCTGGCTCTGGCAGGAGCCGGAGGACGTTTCGACGCTCGAAGACGCGATTTGGGCGATTTGCGACGAATACACCTGGGCGCTGCCGGCGCACATCTGGGGAGATTTTGACGAAGAAGCCCGCCCGACGATTGATTTATTCGCAGCGGAGACAGCCTCGGCTCTTGCGGAAATTTGCGCTCTGACAGAGGGGAAAATCGCGTCGGCGGTCGTAAAAAGAGCGAGGGACAACGTCCACAAAATGGTCATAGACCGCTATTTATCCGAGGATTTTGGCTGGGAGCACCTGCAAAACAACTGGGCAGCGGTGTGCGGCGGAGCCGTAGGTATCGCGGCGATGTATCTATGCGACATTGACGTATTATCGGAAATAATTTTCAGGCTTCAAACCGCTGTTGAAAGCTATATTTCGGGCTTTCCGGACGACGGAGTCGGCATCGAGGGAGCGTCGTACTGGTCATACGGCTTCACGTTTTTCACGGCATATTCGGAGATGCTCTGCCGCTTAAGCCACGGCAGGATTGATTTATTTTCAGATGAGCGAGTTAAAAACATCGCGCTGTTTCAGCAAAAAGCATACTTTGATTTCGGAGGAATGGTCAAATTCGGAGACTGCTCCGAGGGCGACGTGTCGCGCTGGTGGGGGCTGACTTCCTACATATGCTCGAGATACGACGAGGCGGAATTTCTGCCGAGGCCGCTCCTTCCGAGCTTTGGCAGCGACCCCTGCTACCGCTGGGTCGGCATCTTCCGCGACCTTGTCTGGAGCTGCGAGCGCAGGGCGCAAAAGAGCGCCTTCTGCACCTACGTTCTGACGAGCGCGCAGTGGTTCATATCAAGCGGGGCAAACCGCTCGGGAATCGCGGTAAAAGGCGGTCACAACGGCGAAAGCCACAATCACAATGACGTCGGGCAGGTCGAATTTTACCTGAACGGCGACGAGGTCCTTTTGGACTACGGCAGCGGGCTCTACGACCGCGCCTACTTTGGCGAAAGACGCTACGAGCGGTTTGAGTGCGGCTCGCAGGGGCACAGCCTGCCCATCGTGGGTGGGTGTTTTCAGAAGGCCGGCAGGGAGTTTTGCACCCGCGACGTAACGTTTTCCGACAGCGGAGTTACAATGGATATCGCTCCGGCATACGGTATAAGCAGCCTCGCAAGGCTCATTAGAAGCGTGAGTTTTAATCAATCAGATGGCTCTATGTCTTTAACTGACGAATTTGATTTATTGTCAGATGATATCGATATCGTCGAGAGGTTTGTGAGCTTCTCAAGGCCGGAGATTTCCGGCGGAAAGATCGTTTTGCACGGCAAAAACGGCGGTGCGTCAATGACCTACCCAGCCGACGGGTTCGCAGTGAACATCGCAGAACGAAGTGCTCCGAGGCAGGACGATCCGAGGCGGATATATGTCATAGATTTTACGCCGAAGAAGCGGTCGAGAAACGTGCGGTTTGCGGTCGAGATAAGTGCGGAAAACAAGTAAAGCTAATGCCGGAGCGGCGATGCTCCGGCTTTTTGTTAAAGTATCATCGTTCCCTCTTGGTCGAAGCCCTTTTCGAGGCCGAGCTTCTCGACCTTTCTTTCCCAGTGTTTGCCGAGAAAATACAGCCTGACCGAATCGCTGTCGGGGTCGATCACCTTGAGGAGCGCGCCCTTTAAGGCAGTGACCTGTGCGGGGTCCACTATCATTTCAAAGACCGAATTCTGCACTCTGACGCCGTATTTTTCACATATGCCTGCGACCTTTCTGAGCCTTGAAGCGCCCTTTTTCGTCGTAAAATCGACGTCGTACGTAACCAGGAGCATCATATCGCTACCTCCAGACAAACGGCGGATATCCGTCAAGGTCGCCGCGCAAATGCCGTCCGAGAAGCATTGCCTGACAATACGGGATAAGACCTATGGGTATCTTTTCGTTCAGAAACGGGTGGGTTATCTCTTCTTTTTTGCGCTTCTGCCATCTGTCTATAACCGTTCTGCGCGCCTTGTCGCCGAGCATTATCCCGCCGTTTTCAACGCTGAAATCGTCGGACTTTATCTCCCGCAGATTTATCATCGAGATAACGAACCTGTCGCACAAAGGCGCTCTGAGCTCTTCCATTATATCGAGCGCCAGCGACTCTCTGCCCGGGCGAAGCGCGTGAAGATATCCCGCCGCGGGGTCGAGGCCGACCGATTCAAGCGCGGAACAGACATCGTTTTTCAGAAGCATATATACAAACGACAGAAGTGCGTTTACCCTGTTTTCGGGAGGGCGCCTGCTCCGCCTTTCAAATTTCATATCGCAGTCGTCGGTTTTCAGCATTTCGTCGAACGCTCCGAAATATATGCTTGCCGCAGAGCCCTCAATACCGCGCATAGCATCGATGCTTTCGGCCTTCATAAGCCGGCCGAAGCTGTCGGAGAGCATCTCTGCCGCGTGCCTCAGGGCCTGCGAAGACTTTTCGGCGTTATCCCTTGCGCTCTTTAACAGAACGTTTCTCGAATTGGCGAATTTTCCGCTTAAGATGTTTCTCACTATTTCCGCCGACGCCGGAGTCCCTATGATATCGTACTGCTTTTTTCGCAAAAGCACGTTTCCGTTAACTCCGCCGTAGATCCTTCCGAGAAATCTGCCGCTGTCGGAATGAAACGACAGGGAAATGCCGTGCTCTCCGCAAAATCCGATAAAAGGCGTCGTGACGGTGGTGTTCTTTAAGCATATTATAGATTCAACGGTGTGGGCAGGTATCCTGACCTTTTCCGCGCCGCCTATCTTCACCGCTATGGTCTCGTTCTGACAGTAAAGGTAGCTGTCTTCCGTTAAAATATAAAGTACGTTCCCGAGCTTTTTCATTCCTGCACCTCTTTAAATGACGCATAAACTTTATCCATATATTCTCCTGCCGAACCGCTCACCCCCGGCATACAGATATCGTTAAGAGAACATCTGCCGCATTTTGCGGCTGTCTCTGCGGCGGGCACTCTGCCCTCCTCAAGCATTTTTGAAAGACTTTCGGCAGTCTTTGCGGTAAGCTCTCTGTATTCATCGGTAAAAGTTACTTCCTTTCTTCGGTGCGAACCGATATAAAAGAGAGCGCCTTTTTCGATACGGCAGCCGTACATCTCTTCAAGGCAGAGCGCCTGCGCGCAAAGCTGAAGCTCGTATTCGGCATTGCTGCGAAGCCCTCCGTGCTTATATTCTATCGGGAACAAAATGTATTTTTCTTCCCCGAGAAACGGAAAAACTGTCCCGCAGGGGTCAGGGTGAGCTTCCACCATATCGCATTTTCCCGAAAGGCCGAGCTTTCGCGACGTGACCTGCATATCCGACATAAAGACGGTCCCCTGCCGCCGCTCCGTATTCTGAATGTGGACTTTTTCATGCTCCAGTCTTCCCGCGGCGGTATATTCGTTCTCGTTCCACTGCCGTTCTATCAGCAAAAGTCCCGCCCGCCTTTTGCAAAAGCAATACTGCGATATGTATGACAGAGGTATAAGTCTGCCGTCTTCCATTTCCGCTTTTCACTCCTTTTTGACCGTCACTCATCGCGAAAATGCTCCGTAAAGGAGCAATTCGCAGGGCTATTGTTGATTCAACTCCTGCCGCTCTTCTTATCCCGAATAAGAGCCGCTGCCTCTTCGACCGTCTTGGCCTTAGCTTCCACAAGCTGGGCAAGCGCTTCAAGAAAAGCGTCAAACTCAACGTTTGTCATGCCCTCGTCCATTATCTCACTTCCTTTCTTATGAGCCTGACACCGCCCGCAAGTGTTTTCGGCTTTATTTCTGCCCCCTGCGAGGGGGCAAGCTGCCTTGGGGTCGGCGTTGACCTCGTCTCGGTTGCGTTTCAACTCATGCCCCCGCGAGGGGGCAATCGGCTGCCGCGAGTATGCAGCGTTGCCGGCAAACGATGTTTCAACTCATGCCCCCGCGAGGGGGCAATCCTCTGTAGTCCATTTTGCCGTGAATAGGGAGCATTAGTTTCAACTCATGCCCCCGCGAGGGGGCAATCCTGTACAATCTCAACAGTCTGTTCTTTCTGAGCAAGGTTTCAACTCATGCCCCCGCGAGGGGGCAATCTATATGTTTGATTTATTTTAAAAGGTGATAATATGTTTCAACTCATGCCCCCGCGAGGGGGCAATCAACTCGTAAAACAATTATAAATATAAGAAATGAAAAGTTTCAACTCATGCCCCCGCGAGGGGGCAATCGCCCTCGGGCACTGTATCTCTGGTAAGAATCTTTTGGTTTCAACTCATGCCCCCGCGAGGGGGCAATCTCTGAATATTTTGCCGTCCTTTAGCCGTCTGAAGTTTCAACTCATGCCCCCGCGAGGGGGCAATCATAAAGCCTTATGACAGTCTGTGGCAAATAATTGTTTCAACTCATGCCCCCGCGAGGGGGCAATCTGCAATATCTGACGAAATCAACGAGGGTGCAAGCGTGTTTCAACTCATGCCCCCGCGAGGGGGCAATCCTTGCAGGGGATTACCGCTCACAAATGCACCCGGTTTCAACTCATGCCCCCGCGAGGGGGCAATCGGGCATTTCTCATTTATCCCTTGCAATAATACGAGGTTTCAACTCATGCCCCCGCGAGGGGGCAATCCCAATAAGGTTGGTTTCGCCCTGCGTGGTGTAATTCAGTTTCAACTCATGCCCCCGCGAGGGGGCAATCAGCCGGTGCAAGAGGATATTTTTAGCGGAGAATAGGAGTTTCAACTCATGCCCCCGCGAGGGGGGCAATCGGGCAAGCGCGGCAATCAATCCCCAAAACGCCTTGTTTCAACTCATGCCCCCGCGAGGGGGCAATCGGCATGTGATAGTGATATAGCGCTTGAATTACTCGTTTCAACTCATGCCCCCGCGAGGGGGCAATCAAGTATCCGTCTATAAAAGCTTCGCCTTGCGATATGTTTCAACTCATGCCCCCGCGAGGGGGCAATCGTAACTACTGTTTCTGAAGATTTTGAGTCTGTAATGTTTCAACTCATGCCCCCGCGAGGGGGCAATCAAGGTAGCAGTCAAGCCCGCCGCGCTCGCGTGGTAGTTTCAACTCATGCCCCCGCGAGGGGGCAATCATATAGCCGGAGGAATAGATCGCGGTGTTATCGTCGTTTCAACTCATGCCCCCGCGAGGGGGCAATCAGCAGTAGAAGATAGGGATCATATCGCGGAAGTCATGTTTCAACTCATGCCCCCGCGAGGGGGCAATCAGAGGTCTTTAAGGCAGTCAGACGGTATATAATGGAGTTTCAACTCATGCCCCCGCGAGGGGGCAATCGTGTTACCGTTTTTGTTGGTGATGGTGATGATGTTTGTTTCAACTCATGCCCCCGCGAGGGGGCAATCATCGGGGAAGGCGAAAAAAAGAAATGTCAAGCCACTGTTTCAACTCATGCCCCCGCGAGGGGGCAATCCCGACCTGCGAAGCGGAAACTATGACGATGTGCCGGTTTCAACTCATGCCCCCGCGAGGGGGCAATCACGCGCTTGACATTGTGACGATCGGCGCAAAATTGTTTCAACTCATGCCCCCGCGAGGGGGCAATCGAGCAAGCTAACATTGCCGCATACCAGAAGCAGCAGGTTTCAACTCATGCCCCCGCGAGGGGGCAATCTCCTTTATTTGCACTTGATGTTGTAGCACTCTAAGGTTTCAACTCATGCCCCCGCGAGGGGGCAATCGTCGAAAGCCGGTACGACACCGACGCCGTGAACAGCGTTTCAACTCATGCCCCCGCGAGGGGGCAATCATACACCGATGTGTGCAACGCTTTAGAAATCTTTTGTTTCAACTCATGCCCCCGCGAGGGGGCAATCTTGTTAATTTTGTACAGAATTGTGAACAATGATTGTTTCAACTCATGCCCCCGCGAGGGGGCAATCGACCGCGACCCCGACCTCGGTTGTGACCTTGAAAGTTTCAACTCATGCCCCCGCGAGGGGGCAATCCTGGAGCAAAAGCTAAGGAATGCTGTGCCTAACTCGTTTCAACTCATGCCCCCGCGAGGGGGCAATCCGGAAAGTGAGGCAAAAATGAAATCAATTCTTAAAGTTTCAACTCATGCCCCCGCGAGGGGGCAATCTCTTGAAAGACCGTACACCATCAAGAAATTGAGTAGTTTCAACTCATGCCCCCGCGAGGGGGCAATCGTTTTTTGGGTGTCAGGTTGATTATAAGCGATTTTTGTTTCAACTCATGCCCCCGCGAGGGGGCAATCAGATCGCGAGATCGTCAACCTTCCCCGCCTGGTTGTTTCAACTCATGCCCCCGCGAGGGGGCAATCGTTTAAGTAATCGCATTTTTAAAGAGATTATATTCAGTTTCAACTCATGCCCCCGCGAGGGGGCAATCATACAAAATAATCTGCGAACCAAAAGATGGAATGTGTTTCAACTCATGCCCCCGCGAGGGGGCAATCTCAAGTTGCAAGTCCTTAAATGTATCTTGCGGGATGTTTCAACTCATGCCCCCGCGAGGGGGCAATCCCGTGGGACATTTCGGGCAAGCGGCGGCTATGGGTTTCAACTCATGCCCCCGCGAGGGGGCAATCGCGTGGCACTGTCTTTGCAGTTGATTCGTCCGACGTTTCAACTCATGCCCCCGCGAGGGGGCAATCGCGTGGCCTTGTCATCAGGGCAAGGGATATGTGGATGTTTCAACTCATGCCCCCGCGAGGGGGCAATCGGAAAGCCGTTTGGATTGTTTTAATCTGTGAAAGGTTTCAACTCATGCCCCCGCGAGGGGGCAATCCGGCAGGCTTTGAAAGTTTCACTACTACAATTCTCAGTTTCAACTCATGCCCCCGCGAGGGGGCAATCTGGAGCAAGCAATAAAATGCGACGGCAGAGCTTTGGGTTTCAACTCATGCCCCCGCGAGGGGGCAATCCCGGTGACGCGATTAACGACGAGGGCCTCACTGTGTTTCAACTCATGCCCCCGCGAGGGGGCAATCCTGTGGCCGAGGAGCGCAAACGCTTGCAGGAGATTGTTTCAACTCATGCCCCCGCGAGGGGGCAATCGCGAGATGGGAAGCTGATAATCCCGATGCATACGGGTTTCAACTCATGCCCCCGCGAGGGGGCAATCGTTGCCCGAACTGCGATTCAGAAATGACGCTACCCGTTTCAACTCATGCCCCCGCGAGGGGGCAATCATGAGCCTTTTTTCGTCGATGATGAGCTGAGAGGTTTCAACTCATGCCCCCGCGAGGGGGCAATCTGCACAAAATAATTGTTTTCAGAATATATATTTTAGTTTCAACTCATGCCCCCGCGAGGGGGCAATCTTTGTACCCCCGTTGCGGTACAGCTCGCAAGGGTTGTTTCAACTCATGCCCCCGCGAGGGGGCAATCCGGCAGCGAAAACAGCGAGCCACAAAAAGAGTGAGTTTCAACTCATGCCCCCGCGAGGGGGCAATCGCGACAACTCATGCTAAGGTTGTCCCCAACAGAGTTTCAACTCATGCCCCCGCGAGGGGGCAATCAAGACGGCTTGAAAATACGTCTTGCCAGCTTGCTGTTTCAACTCATGCCCCCGCGAGGGGGCAATCATATCCCCCTTTACTCTGTATATGTAGGTCTTGTGTTTCAACTCATGCCCCCGCGAGGGGGCAATCAGCGTTGCGGGATATAGTCACCGTATAAAGGCTTGTGTTTCAACTCATGCCCCCGCGAGGGGGCAATCCGCCGTCAAGGCGGCGGGTTGCGCGAACAACGAAGTTTCAACTCATGCCCCCGCGAGGGGGCAATCATGGAAAAGCACAGTCATGTTTTTGAGAAGTTTATTGTTTCAACTCATGCCCCCGCGAGGGGGCAATCCTTTCCTCGTTTTCGGCGGTTTCGTCGGGAACGATGTTTCAACTCATGCCCCCGCGAGGGGGCAATCAGTAAAATGTCAAAATTCATGGCACGGCTGACCCGTTTCAACTCATGCCCCCGCGAGGGGGCAATCTTTAATTTGTCGTATTGATTATACAAATCTTGCTTGTTTCAACTCATGCCCCCGCGAGGGGGCAATCCGTGACTGTCTGGCTGTTGCGATAGAGAATCTTGAAGTTTCAACTCATGCCCCCGCGAGGGGGCAATCGCGTTGATACAGCAAATAGAGGGGGGTATGTTTCAACTCATGCCCCCGCGAGGGGGCAATCCGTTTGGCAGTTTTCCGCGCCGATCGCGATAAATTGTTTCAACTCATGCCCCCGCGAGGGGGCAATCCGTGGTATACGCCCAAAATTTGCCAAAAAGAAAAGTTTCAACTCATGCCCCCGCGAGGGGGCAATCATAGATACGTGACCCGTAAGCTCAACACTCAGCTGTTTCAACTCATGCCCCCGCGAGGGGGCAATCCATAGGCATTTCGTCCTGCTTTTCAATAGATACGTGTTTCAACTCATGCCCCCGCGAGGGGGCAATCTTCGCCCAGTAGCGTTGCGACTACTCCGCACATGGTTTCAACTCATGCCCCCGCGAGGGGGCAATCGCTCCGCTTTCATGCAATATCAACCTCGGGGGTTGGTTTCAACTCATGCCCCCGCGAGGGGGCAATCTTCGGATAAGGCATAGTTATCTCCTTTCATTTTTGTTTCAACTCATGCCCCCGCGAGGGGGCAATCTTGAGATGGTATCTTATTTACTCCGTCGGACATTGTTTCAACTCATGCCCCCGCGAGGGGGCAATCGGCACTTTGCCCATGTTATCAAGCGTAGCCACACCAGTTTCAACTCATGCCCCCGCGAGGGGGCAATCAATCCCTTCGGCATAGACGACATTTGTGCCTATGTAGTTTCAACTCATGCCCCCGCGAGGGGGCAATCCTCGACTGCAAGGTCTTCAAACGTCACACCGTCTGTTTCAACTCATGCCCCCGCGAGGGGGCAATCTGATTCCGACGGACAAGTACACGGCAGAGATCTTAGTTTCAACTCATGCCCCCGCGAGGGGGCAATCCTTTGTCACTTTGGCCGGCTATGTTATGGTATTTTGTTTCAACTCATGCCCCCGCGAGGGGGCAATCTTCCACGCTTCGCGGCCGCTTGATATACGGCTTTGTTTCAACTCATGCCCCCGCGAGGGGGCAATCATCACGATGAGGGTGATATTTAATGTATGATGAAAGTTTCAACTCATGCCCCCGCGAGGGGGCAATCATCTGGCTGCTGGTTCGGCTCTCCAAAATACCATGTTTCAACTCATGCCCCCGCGAGGGGGCAATCAAAAATTAACCGCCGACAATCTCGGCAGAATAGGAGTTTCAACTCATGCCCCCGCGAGGGGGCAATCTTCGCTTGTACCTATTTTATCAAGTAACCTTATTCACGTTTCAACTCATGCCCCCGCGAGGGGGCAATCAAGTCCGGTATTCACAACTGGCCCGCACCTATGCAGTTTCAACTCATGCCCCCGCGAGGGGGCAATCGGTTATAAGCTCCGGTGAAATCGTAGTGTATTTTGTTTCAACTCATGCCCCCGCGAGGGGGCAATCGGTGCGAATTTTGCGTTTCGGCGATGAGCTGACAGTTTCAACTCATGCCCCCGCGAGGGGGCAATCACATAGCGCGTATAATCGTGTCCGTTGATGATAAGTTTCAACTCATGCCCCCGCGAGGGGGCAATCCATATATATCATAATGCGCTGTTTTAGCATTGTAGTTTCAACTCATGCCCCCGCGAGGGGGCAATCATTCGGAACTGGTGAATCTGTACCCAGCATAAGAGAGTTTCAACTCATGCCCCCGCGAGGGGGCAATCATACCATCAAAGGCTTTATGGCGGCACTACTCAAGTTTCAACTCATGCCCCCGCGAGGGGGCAATCTTTGTTTTTTACCCTGCCAAGACCCATCTTAACTGTTTCAACTCATGCCCCCGCGAGGGGGCAATCTACTGTTGAGGTGTCGTTTTCGATTACTACTTCGGTTTCAACTCATGCCCCCGCGAGGGGGCAATCTTTTCGCCTTTAGAGCGGGAGAGGAGTGTAATATATGTTTCAACTCATGCCCCCGCGAGGGGGCAATCCGAGCTCTACGCGCGCATAGGAATTGATACTAAAGTTTCAACTCATGCCCCCGCGAGGGGGCAATCCGAAAACCTCTCTAAGATATGGGCTGCAATTAAAGTTTCAACTCATGCCCCCGCGAGGGGGCAATCATTTGGCAATTTTCCGCGCCGATCGCGATAAATTGTTTCAACTCATGCCCCCGCGAGGGGGCAATCATTAACACTTGCCCGCGCAAATTTAGTTAATATTTTGTTTCAACTCATGCCCCCGCGAGGGGGCAATCGTTTGCGCTTTTCAGCTAATAGCCAACTATTAACCGGTTTCAACTCATGCCCCCGCGAGGGGGCAATCTGCCTCTTCAATAATCCAAGACCAAATATTTGTAAGTTTCAACTCATGCCCCCGCGAGGGGGCAATCCCATAAACGTGAGGATATTTTTTTACAGCCTTTTTGTTTCAACTCATGCCCCCGCGAGGGGGCAATCGCGAAGCGCGTAAAGGGGGGTACTACGACAATGTTTCAACTCATGCCCCCGCGAGGGGGCAATCATGGAGCGACTAAACAACTCAAAGTATTTAATTGCTTGTTTCAACTCATGCCCCCGCGAGGGGGCAATCATAATATCAACATGATGATGTCTATGTTCATTCATAGTTTCAACTCATGCCCCCGCGAGGGGGCAATCACATGGTGATAGTGAGCATATTACTATAAAGACAGTTTCAACTCATGCCCCCGCGAGGGGGCAATCGGAAAAGAACTTCAAAAATCTTTTGAGGAAAGTGCGTTTCAACTCATGCCCCCGCGAGGGGGCAATCACAGAATATTAAGAATAGAGATGGACGGATATATAAGTTTCAACTCATGCCCCCGCGAGGGGGCAATCCTGTTTCAGCGGTTTTCTTTCGGCTTGCAGTCTTTTTGTTTCAACTCATGCCCCCGCGAGGGGGCAATCGGCTGTTGCTTTAGCTTTGCGGTGAAAAACATAGGGTTTCAACTCATGCCCCCGCGAGGGGGCAATCATATGCGCGAAAAGGGCAAAGAGATGGCGATAAGTTTCAACTCATGCCCCCGCGAGGGGGCAATCATTAAAGAAAGGAATTATTAAAATGAAAAAGATAGTTTCAACTCATGCCCCCGCGAGGGGGCAATCGCAAAGGAGCTTAATTTACAAGTGAGAGAATCTGAGTTTCAACTCATGCCCCCGCGAGGGGGCAATCGTTAAGCTCAATGCCGTATTTATTTAATACATCGTTTCAACTCATGCCCCCGCGAGGGGGCAATCCGAAATCCGTAAAAAGAAAGGAATCAAAAAATGACTGTTTCAACTCATGCCCCCGCGAGGGGGCAATCGAAAACCTCATTAACATTATCAACGCAGGCGGCATGTTTCAACTCATGCCCCCGCGAGGGGGCAATCTGCAAATCTGCACAAAACAGCAGTTCTGACACAACCGTATTCAGTCAAAATCAACAGCTTTTTGCGGGATTTGCAGACAATTTATTCCCGGCGTCGCAAAAAACGGCGCCAAAAATGCTTTTTTGGTGCGCAGACCTGCCGTGGTTTCGGCGTGTGATGCAGGTCTGCGCAGGATTATTTGCAGGTCAGCCAATCGCAGCCGTCGGGTCTTCTCCCCCAGACTGCGCTGTCGTATGGGTTCGTCATAAAGCCGATCTCTACGCCTTTCGGAAGCCCCGAAACGTTTACGGCAAGCTCGTAGTCGGTGTAATTTCTTGCATATTCGACCTCGGGACGCTTTGCGATATTGACCAGCTCAAACAGCTTATGAGCGGGCGCGCAGCCGAGCTTAGACTGACGGATACGCTGTTTTTCGTCGCTGTCGGTGCCGACGTGCCTGAAGATGATCAGCGGAGATATTACCGACATCTCGCCCTTGCTCGCCGAGCGGTCGTGCTCGTACATATTGAGAATTGCTTCAAAGAGCGCTTTCAGGTCGTTTTCGTCAAAGCCGGTCTCGGCGGCAAGATTCGCGCTCACAAATCCCCTCGCCTCATAGAGCCCGTAGGGAATGAACTGCTTGCGGCCCATAGTGCGCAGGCTGTCCTCGGGGGCGCTGAGCTCTGCTTTCTCGTAGTCTTCATATGTTTCGGCGTTTTTGACGTCCTCCGCTTTGCTCACCCTCGTGATGGAAATGTCCATAGGAAGAATGGGATCGACGGATTTCGCAAAGGTGAGTTGGACCGGCCCGCGGACCTGTCCGGCATTAGGACCCGTCGAGAGCACTCCGCCGAACGTGCGGACGTCATAGAATTTCTCGCAGGCCTTGCGGCGCGCCTTGTAAAGGCTCTCCTTGTCCTTGGCGCCGAGCTCGACGTCGGCAAGCGATTTTGCCTCTGCGATGAACTTGTTTATGTTGGTGGACTGCTGCATGATTATATCCATTCCGTCCTCGTCACAGTAGGCGGTCTGAATGTAATTGCGTATCCTGCGCTTTATCGCAACGTCGGTGATAAAGCCGTGCATATCCTGCGGGTCTATCCTCGGGGAGTTGCCCATATCGGGGTCGCCGTTGGGGTTGCCGTTCACGCACTGAATGTAAAACATAAATTCGTATCTGTTGTTGATAGCCATTTTTTATTCCTCCGTTATTTTAGATTTTGTCGAATACATTTCCGCGTTCTGATGATAATATCCGAGGGCAAATTCGCCCTGCTGCTCGAGAGTAAGGTTTTTGGGGTAAGCTGCACCTATTTTAGAGGCGATCTCGTTGAGCATATTTTTGTAGTATATGCTCAGACCTTTGTCCCCAAGCTTTGAAAGATGATACTGCGAAAGCGCGGCGAGCTTTCCCATCACCAGCGACGGCGATGTGCAGGCGGAAGTGAAGTATTTTTCCGCGACTCCCGCGTTTACGTCTCCGAGAGCTTTGTTTTGCAGGGCGGCGTAAACCGCCAGCAGTCTTCCCGTCTGATATGCCGCGGACGGGCTGTCTTTGTTGAGCTTGTCCATAATAAGATATTCCTCCTTATCGCTGTTTCTGTATTTTCTGTTAAGCCATACCTTTAATATCCTGCAGGATACCGCGTCGATGTTTTTGCGGCTGCTTTGGCCGCCATCCGCACAGTACATATCGTGGCGGATATAATCCACCGCGCGCGAGGCAACGGTATCGGGCAGAGGCGAGTTGTGCATCACGGAGTAAATAATCTGCGAAGAAAGCCCGCTGAGCTCCTTTGAAATGCGCTCGCCTATCTTCTTTTCGCTGCTGCTGAATTTTAACAGCCTTGAATATACCGTGTAGAGCTTAAGCGGCTTTTCTCCCTCAAGCTTCAGGTCGTCATACCACGCCTTCAGATTTTCATAAAGCTCGCCGTAGCTGCCTTCTTCATAGCTTCGCACCATCACCCTGCCGCTTGCGCCGCTCAAGGCTATCATATAATACCTGATTTTCGGATTTTCGGGGCACTCTCCTGCGAAAAAGCTGTTAAACATCCTTTCAACGCGCTCTTCGTCGTCCTCCTTTTCCGAGGCCTCTTCCGAGGCTTCGCCCCAGTCGCCGAGGCCGGTAAACTCGAACACGTCGGTTTTTACCTCTTCGCTGAACCAGTGTATATACTTGGCCCCGGCGAGGGTCTTGCCCGCCTTTATGAGCTCCGAAAGAGCTGCGTTCACTGCAGTTATCGCCTCCTCCGAGACGGCTGCGTTCGCGCCCTGCGTAAGGCCGTAGGAGCAGAAAGCGTCTTTATCGAAGCCTATCATCGTGTCACCGCTCGTGTGACCGCCAACACTGACGAGCCCGCTGAATTTCGGAGCCGTTCTCACCGGCTCGGTAAGCTCTCCGGTGATAAAGCATCGGCTCAGATCGGACTTTTCCTGCTTTTTTGCGCCTTTTTTGTCTTTAAACCTCTTTCTGAAAGGCTCCCACCATTCAAGATAGCCGGTGCTCTTTTCGAGCGGAACGCCGTCGATCTTTATGCCCAAGACCTCAGAGGGCTTTATCTTTCGCTTCAAAAGTTCGCCGACGATGACGTCGTTCTGCTCTTCGAGAGCCTTTGCCGCGAGCGCGATGAGCGGGTCATGCTCCCCTGCCTCTTTGAGGGAAGACATATAAAAGCCGTGCTTCTTCTCGCTCGTCTCGCCGGAGATATCCAGCACTACCCCTGCTTTTTCAACGAGGAAATTGCTGACCGACGTGCTCTGCGCGGCGCTCCCGAGGTCGGGGCACTCAGAAATGCTGTCTTTCGGATTCTCTTCAAATGAAACAAACCTGCCGTTTACGTCGAGCGATATGTAGTATTTTATCTTTTTGCCCTTGAAGCCGGGCTTTGCGGCAAGGCTGCCGTCAACCGCGTATTTGTACAGCGCTTCAAGCATCTTTTGCGCCTCCTTCCGGTTTAAGCACCAGCGGACTGTCTATGTCCGGCACTTCGATAACTCCGCGGTCCATTTTTGCGTTGAAAAGAGATATGCACGGAGTCGTTTTTTCGCTCACTTCTACATCGTTTTTAAAGTCAAAAACGTCATAGAGCATATAGCCGAGGTCGAAGGAATCCTCGATAGGGGCGGAATCCCCCGCAGGGCCGAAATAGCAGACGAACTCGCGCAGCCCCAGCGACGGCTGGAAAAAGCACTTTCCCTTTTCGATGCGGTTCAGAGCCTGAGCGTAAAGCTGTTCGAGCGTGCCGGAAAAATCGGGGCGCTTCACTATCTCGGCGGTTATCCGATAGCGAACGTCCTTGAGAACGACGCTCTGACGCTGGGTGCGGTCGTCATCAACGAATACGGGATTCTTTCCGCTCTGCCGCGACTTTACCTCATTGCGCTTGAAGCTCATATAACGTATGGGCTTCAGAACCTCGATCCTTTTCACCTGCCAGTAAAACTCGACCGGCTTTGAATAGACGGCGGAGAGTATCCCCCTTGCAGCCGACGGAGTGATCACCGGATAGCTCAGCCTTTCGACTTTGCACTCGGGCCGCGAGAAGCAGGCAAAATCGCCCCAGACCTCCAATGAAATTTCTCTCAAAGTAACACCTCCCTAAATTATATATTCAAGACTGCTTTCATCGCCGAAATACAGTCCGGAATTTTCGCCGTAAAAATTATCGTCGTTTAAAATATACCAGCCGGCAGCGGGCACCTTCCCGCGCCCCGTCCTCATATAAACGCTTTCGCAGAGCTCCGAGAGCTTATCGGTCCGATAGCTCGTTACGGTTATGGGCGCGGCTCTAACCATCCAGGCGGAGGTTATCCCCTTTTCGACTGCCTCCTTGGCGAGTTCGTTAAAGAGCTCAAGCTTTCCCTCATAAGGCACGAGAACGTTTGCTCCGGAGTTGTCTATGAGCCGGTACTGCTTCTCGGTTTCTTTAAAATCCATAGCCTTGATCGCTTTTACGAACTCGGGCTTGTCCTCCGGAAAACCTCTGAACAGCCTTTTGTAATATTCGCGCATCTGCGAAGTATCGTTTATGTCTATGCTCTTCACTGCGGCCATAAGCCTGACTATGTCGGCGGCGGAGGCGTATTCGGCAGACGGATACAGCTTTTCTTCATTCGGAATGAACACCGTCATTTTTCCGGCTCCCCTGCCGTTGCGGTTGCATCTTCCCGCGCACTGGACTACAGAATCGAGCGGCGCCAAAGCGCGGTACATATATTCAAAATCGAGATCCACTCCCGCCTCTATGCATGAGGTGGACACAAGCCTTACCGGCAATGAGCTTTTCAGTCGGGCGGCAACTTTATCGATGACCGCGTCGCGGTGCGACTTGCACATATCCGTCGAAAGATAGAAGCAGTCGCCGCAGCGCTCGCTTAAGAGTGAAAACAGCTTGTGCGAATGATCCTTTCGGTTTACAACGCAGCAGACGCTCGAAAGCTCCGACATTTCATCGGCAATGTCCGAAAAATCGGTCTTAGAGTATATCCGCCAGTCAACGCTCACCCTCTTTGCGGCGTCGTAAAGCCTCTGAGGATAGGAAACTATCTCCTGCGGCGTGCAGCTAAGGTCTGCCCTGAGGTCAAATGCAGGCTGAGTAGCCGTCGAAAAAACGGCGGTGCAGCGGAACATTTTGCAGAGCGTGTTTATCGCCTCGACGCTCGTGCCGAAAAGCCCCGCGGGAAGGCTTTGCGCCTCGTCAAATACTATCACGCTGTCGGCAATATTGTGCAGAAAGCGTATGTCCGCAGGCTTTGAACGGAACAGCGACTCAAACAGTTTCACCGACGTCGTTACTATCACCGGCGAGCTCCAGCGCTCGGCAAAAAGCCTGTTGCTCTCGTTATAGCTGCACATGCTGTGCGATTCGAGCACATTTTCGCATATGCTGCGGTAAACGGCCGCATTCTGGCTGATTATCGAAAGATAGGGCAGCACGAATATTATGCGCCTCTTTTTGTGTACAAGGCAGTGCTTAGCCGCAAATGCAAGAAGTGCAAGGGTCTTTCCGGTACCGGTGGGAGCGGTGAGTGTAAACAGCCCCGACGGCCTCTCCGCCGCCTTCAGGCAGTCTTCATAAACGCTGTTTCGCAGCTCGTTGATGCCCTTATCCGCCGAGGACGATGCGATTATTCGGCTCCGATACTCCTCAAGCCGCTCGAGTATCCTGCTCGGGTCAAGAGGAACGTCGTTCGATTTTTCGTAGATCCCTTCGTCTTCGTGAGAGGCCGAAGCGGTGTAATCAGCATCGGCAAGACAGGACAAAAGCATACGCGCGTGCAGCATTTGCGGGAGCTTTTCGTAATGCGAAGCGTTCTCGGGAATAAACTGCGGAAATGACTTCGGCAGCCCGACCTCGCTGCGGATAAAGTTCAAAGCGGTGTTGTATTCTTCGGCGCCCGAAACGGCAAATTTCCTGCCGAGACTGCTGTGCTCGACCGAACCCTTTACCCTATACGACTCCTCGAGCTGGTCCTTGATGTACCAGTCGAGCCCCTTGTGGTGCGCAAAAACCACCGCCGCCAGCAATCTGCTGTTTTTGAGCAGCATACAGGCTCCGCAGGCCTCGTGATTCACACCCTGCTCGGTGTGCTCTAAAACGTTCTGGAATTTTACCGACGCTTTTCCCGCGTCGTGCAATATCCCGCACCACTCGCCCGCCGCACCTTCGCCGAAATATGAGGCAAACTCCTTGGCGTATCCGGCAGTCTTTTTGAGATGCTCCGAAAGCAGCTCTTTCTCGCCTCTGCTGTTCTCAGAACGGGAATAATAGGTCATTTTATCACTCTTTTCCTTGATTTTCCTGAACCTTTGAATTTATTTTACCAGGTGAATATTAACTTGTCAAGAGAAATTATCAAAATCAAGTACAATAAATCGGACTCATTTTTCTATCTGCTGCCGAATCTGCGCTTTTCATCACTTGAAAAACAAAAAAGCAACAGTTTCGGCAAAATTATGAGAAGAATTTTCCGTTTTTATCTGTATTTGACTTAAATTCGCCCGTCCTCCAGTCAAAACCGGCCCGAAATTGTCACTTTTTAAGTACAATACTTTTTTCAAGGAGGACGTACTTATGAAAGGCGAAAACATTTTCAAACGCAAAGACGGACGCTGGGAGGCCCGATATATCAAGGGCCGCGACCCCTCCGGCAGGATACTGTACGGATATTGCTACGGCAAGACCTACAAAGAAGCCAAGGAAAAGATTCCCAAGGCCGTCAGGACCTCGGCACCGGCCGCTCCGGCCCCTGCCCTGCCGCGCCGCCGATTCGCGTTTTACTGCGACGAGTGGCTGAACGGCTGCCGCGGACGGCTCAAAAGCTCGACCTGCGAGCGCTACGAAACAACCGTTGAAAAGCACCTGAAGCCGCTGATCGGAGGCTTTTTTGCACAGGAGATAACCGAGGAGACCGTAAACTCGCTTTCCTCGGAGCTTCTTTCGGAGGGACTCGCGCCGAAGACGGTCAAAGACATTCTCATAGTGCTGCGGCTCATACTCAAGCACATCGCAAAACAGCTCCCCGGCGAGCTGAAACAGGTCGAAATAGCATATCCGAAGGAGCCGAAAAAGGAGGCGCGCGTGCTCTCGCTCGACGAGCAAAAGCGGTTCATTTCCTATCTTGCAAAAGATCTCGACTGCTGCAAATTCGGCGTTTTGCTGGCGATTTTCACCGGTCTCAGAATAGGCGAACTTTGCGCACTCAAGTGGGAGAACATCTCTCTCAAAGAGCGCACAATAAGGGTGACGGCCACTATGCAGCGGCTTAAAAACGACGGCGAGGGCGCAAGAACAAAGGTGGTGACGGGAAGTCCGAAAAGCGACCTTTCTTCACGGGTGATACCGCTTTCCGACGCCGCCGTGAGACTTTGCAGACATATGGCCGTAAAAGACCACAGCGCCTACATACTCACCGGCACGAGAAAGCTTATGGAGCCCCGCACGCTGCAATACAGGCTGAAAAAATACGCCGCCGACTGCCATCTAAAAGACGTTCACTTCCACACTCTGCGCCACACATTTGCAACGAGGTGCATAGAGGTGGGATTTGAAATAAAGAGTCTTTCGGAGATACTCGGCCACGCCACCACCGCCATAACGATGGAAAGATACGTTCACCCGTCGCTCAATCTCAAGCGGGAGAATATGCAGAAGCTCACCGCAGTGGGGATGTGAGGGAAAGCTTCAAGCACAAAATTAAAGGACCGGGGCGAGGCTGATTCAAAAATCAGCCTCCGCCTTGCCCTTGACATTTATATTCCCCTGTATTACAATATCATTAACGGGTTACAGTATCCCTGAAAAAGCGATTTGTCGGCAGAACCGACGGATTAGGAACATTATATTAAGGAGAAACACTATGAAGAAAAAATCAGCGCTTATCATTGTCGCGGCGGTGCTCATTGCGGCGATATCTTCCTGCCTCGGCGGGTGCTCCAAGGCGGACGGCGTGCCCCAAAAGCCGCAGGGCGAACCAAAAGAGCTCATCACCGTGACAAAAGGCACCGCCAAAAAGACCGCTCCCGACGGCACGAAAGTATATCCTCTTGAGGAGCTCACCACGTCTTCACCCTCCGGAAAGATCACCGCACGCTTCTGGCAGGACGACAACGGCTGGGTCTACTACAGCGTCGAGAGCGGTAAAGACGACATCGTGGAGATATCAAAGCTCGGGATCACGGCCTCGGGGTGCAGTCTTTCCTACGGCATCGAGGAGATCACCGCCTACGACAGAGCCGACGAGATAAACGACAGCTACGAGACCGCGCTCACCCTAAGTCTTGACAAAAGCCTCACCGACCACTGCATGGAGCGGGAGATATTCCTGAAAAAGCAGGGCGGAAGCTGTACCCTTAAAATAAGGCTCTATGACGATGGCTTCGCTTTCAGGTATTCCGACGTAAACGCGGGGACGGGCAAAAACGCTTATGTCACCGCTGAAAACACCGAAATATGCTTCCCCGACGGGACCGTGACCTTTGCGGGCGGCTACAGCGCGACCTATGAATTCGACTACATCGAGCGAAAATACAGCGACCTCAAAAATCACGCAGGAGTGTTCAACACACCGCTCACCGCAAAAGTGGGCGACAAATGGGCGCTCGTCTCGGAGTCGGACGTATACGCTAACGACATAAGCTACGTCAAAAGCGTTCTCGAGACCGACAGCGGCAGCGCAACGCTCAGGTGGGGCTTCGGCTTCAAGCGCGACCCCTTCAACGAAGTCACCGACGACCTTCTGAGCCCCGGCCACGTGAGGATAACCGAATTTTCCGTCGAGAACGGCTTCGAGACTCCTTGGCGCGCAATTATCATCGCCGACGACCTCAACGGTCTGCTCGGCTCGGATATGATAGACTCCCTCTGCCCCGACCCCGACGCAAAGCTCTTTAAAGACACCGACTGGATAAAGCCGGGCAAGGTCTCATGGTCGTGGTGGTCGGGCGGAGATCAGCACAACTACGACGTCCAGGTGGATCACGTTGACTTCTCCGCCGAAAACGGCTGGGAATACTGCTGCCTCGACGCGGGCTGGCCCGTCTTTGAGGACAGGATAAAGGAGCTCTGCGACTACGCAGCAAAAAAGAACGTCGGGATAATCCTATGGGTCAACTATCTGCATCTGAAAACTCCGGAGGAGATAGAAAAGACCTTTGCGCAGTGGGAAAAATGGGGCGTTGCCGGCGTTAAGACCGACTACTTCGAGAGCGACGACATCGACGTGCTCGAAGTTATGAAAAACTGTGCCGAAATAGGCGCTAAGCACCACCTGATGATCTATTACCACGGCTGCATACACCCCTGCGGCGAAACGAGGACATATCCGAACATAATGACGAGCGAGGCCGTCCTCGGCGAGGAATTCAGGAAGTGGAGCGAAGCTCCCTCGCCGAAAAACTGCCTGATGTACCCGTTTACCCGCAACGTTGTCGGGTCTATGGACTACACTCCCGCCTGCATCGCGATAACAAAAACCGGCGAGAGCGCGGGCTTCAGCCTTGCAAAAGCTGTTGTTTACGAGTCGGCCCTGCAGCACTTCGCAAGCTCGGCCTACGCTTTCCCGAGCTTCTTGGGGCTCCCTCTGCTAAATAAGATCCCCTCCGCGTGGGATTCCTCAACGGTCCTTGAGGGCTACCCCGGCGACTTCATAACCTATCTTAGGCAGTCGGGCGACGACTTCTACATCGGCTCGATGACCCTGAAAAAGCGTTCGGCCGATATAAAGCTCGACTTCCTCGGCGAAGGCACCTATAACGCCTATATCTACTATGACGACGGCGGAAAGCTCGCACTCGAGACTAAGACCGTGACTTCAAAGGACAAACTGAAGCTCGATATGCCGGATGTCGGCGGCGCGGCGGTGATGATAACAAAAGATACCGTAGACACCGAAGTTGCGGGCTCTCCTGACTCCGAAAAGGAGGGCTACACCTATTACGAATGTGAAGACGGCAAGCTTTCGGGCTCGGCTAATGTTTCGGACAGCTCGATGTGCTCGGGCGGCAAAAAGGTCGGATACGTCGGAAACGGCAGCTTCAACTCGGTGGAAATAACCGTGAACGCCCCCGAAGACGGCGAGTATGAAATGCTGGTGTACTTCTGCACCGGCGAAAAGAGAGACCTCGACGTTATAATAAACGGCGAGACCGTTAAGCTCACGGGGCTTTCGAGCCCCGGATTCGATATTCCCGCCGAGGCAAACCTTAAAGCCGAGCTCAAAAAGGGCAAGAACACAGTCAAGCTGACCCTCGGTTCGGGCTATTCCCCCGACCTCGACAGGATAGCGGTAAAAGACACCAAGAATAAATAAGAGCAAATATATAAAAAGCACCGTCAAAGCCTGACGGTGCTTTTTGAGTGAGTTTTTCGGCGGTCAGATTATTTTCTGCTGCCCTTTTTCCTGCTCTTATAGTCTTCGTCGATGCGCTTTTTCCAGCCGTCGCCGAGGGGCGCGCTGCACCTCACAGAGCATATCGCTTCGCTGAGAACTTCATAGTTGAGCTTTGTTCCCTGATGGTCGGAATGGTAGTTCACGGCGCGGTCGGCCCCGATGCCGAAATGCTTTGCGGTCTCGACGGCGTCGATATTCGCCCCGAGGAACAAAAATTCCCAGCCGTACTTTTCCTTCTGCCGCTCTATCATCTTTTTCACCTCGTCGCTCGAATAGCGGCGGCTCGCGTTCTCCATACCGTCGGTGGTGATGACGAAGACAGTGTGCTCGGGGATATCCTCCTCGCGGGCATATTTGTGAATGTTCCCGATGTGATGAATGGCTCCGCCTATAGCGTCGATAAGGGCGGTGCACCCGCGGACGCTGTACTCGTTTTCGGTGAGCGGCTTTATGTCCTTTAGGCTCACCCTGTCGTGGATAACTTCGCTCTCGCCGTCAAATATAACCGTCGAAACGAGCGCCTCTCCCTCTACCCTCTTCTGCTTTTCTATCATCGAGTTGAACCCGCCGATGGTGTCGGACTCAAGACCGGCCATAGAACCGCTGCGGTCGAGGATAAAAACCATTTCCGTAAGATTTTTTCTCATAATAAAACCTCCTGAATAATATAACGTCTGCCGTTAGCTTACGGTTATATTATAGCGGAGGTTTTTGCGTCTGTGGTCGCTTGAGAAGCGACATTTTTTATTGATATTCCGCCTCGAGGCCCTCGGGTATATCGGTCACGCTCTCCTCTTTCAAAAGGATCGCGCCGCTGTCCGCAGGAAGCCAGCTCACAAGCCATTCTTCAACGGGATATCCTTTATATTCGCTGATCCTGTCGTCTTGGTCGCCGTCCACACAGCCTATCTGTTCGCCGCAGTCGAGCTTTGAAACCACACAGAAGGGAACATAAGTCCTTCCCTCCCATAACACCGCCCGAACTTCGGCTACGTCGGTATTAACGATGGCGGAGCTCATATCCGCAAGGGCGTTTTTCCGGCCGCACGACGTCATAAGCGCTGCGAGCAATATTGCTGCCAAAAAGCAGGCTGCCGCTTTTTTCATAAACGTTCTCCTTTCAGTCAGTCTTCCTCACTATTCCCGCGACGTTTTGCAGAGAGATAAACGCGCCGGTGTCGATCTCGGTGACTATCTTCTTGAGCCGGTTGATCTGGAAATGGTTGACTATAAAGTAAATTATCTGCTTTTCGTCTTTCGAGTAGCCGCCGGTGGCCTTTACTATCGTTCCGCCCGACCTAAAAGCCCCGGAAAGCGCGGCGGAGATCTCATCGGCCTTGGTAGTCACGACCATCGCGCACATCGACCTGTCGAGCCCCTCGACGATAAAATCTATCGTCTTTGAGCCGACAAAATAGGTGACTATAGAATAAAGCGGAAGTATCCAGCTTTTGATGACTATCCCGCAGACGATATATAAAATCGTGTTGAATATCATAACGAAGGTGCCTATCGAAATGCCTATCTTCTTTGCGAATATCACCGAGAGAACGTCGAGACCGTCTATTGCGCCTCCGAAACGTATCGTAAGTCCGCTGCCTATTCCCGAGACCACTCCGCCGAACACCGCGCACAAAAGCAGGTCCGTTCCTGCAAGCGGAGATACAAAATCAACGTCTATAGGCAGAACGTTCATAATGAGAAAAGACACCAGCGAATACACTCCCACGGCATAAAGCGAATACACCGTAAACGGCACTCCCTGCTTTTTAAGCCCGAAAATAAACACGGGGACGTTCAGCAAAACAAGAAACACCGAGAGCGTGAGCGGCGCGGGAGTTATCTGGCCGAGCAGCATTGAAAGTCCGGAAATGCCGCTGTCGTAAAGCTTCACAGGGAACAAAAACATAGTTACCCCGAACGCGTTGACTATCCCCGCGACGGTAAGGAGCAAAAAGTTGAAAACCCGAAATTCGCTCTGATTCTTTGACTTGGGCTTATGCCACTTCTTTTTCGGCTTCATATGTCGGCAAACATTCCTTTCGCGTTAAATTCAGGCTCCCAGAAGATTCTGGTCGAAAGCAAAGAGCGCTTCGTTTATCTCGAAGATGTTGTAATTCCCCCGCTCGATAAAATACTCGATTATAATATCGAACTTGCTCGAATGTGAGAGCGCATAGCCCGCTTTCATGAGCATATCTTTGGTCTCACTGAGCGGGAGCTCAAGCGCTATGGCAAAGGCTATAGCCGTCGCCTTCGACGGCCGGTAGTGCGCGTCGCTGCGTATCTTAGAGAAGAGCTTGCGGTCGATATTCGCCTTTTTATAGCATTGCGCGTCGGTCATTCCGCGCTCGTCTATCTTGCGGAGCAGCATCTCGGAAAAGCTCTCGTCGAGCTGCTTAACGGCGTCGTCCAAAGATACCGTTTTTGCCGGACGTAGGCTTTCGGCAGCGGCGTTCGGCGCCGACATAACGTTCGGAAGGCTTTCAAACATCCTGCCTTTTTTGGCGTTCGCGCGGCGAAGACGCTCCGAGAGATTCTCGGCGTGCTCGTCGGCATAGCGGTCGTCGATGTATTCCGCTATGTCGTTAAAAAGCTTCCCGCCTATCTGATAAGAGGCTTTGTCGAAGATGACGATGTAAACGGTCATCTCGTTTTCGAGCAGAAACTCGCTCATGGTGTCTATCGCAGTTCTCAGGGCGAGGTCCTTAGGATATCCGTAGGCGCCCGAAGATATCAGCGGGAAAGCTACCGTCTCGCAGCCTGCCTCCTTGGCAAGTTCGAGCGAGCGGCGATAGCAGGATATAAGCTTTTCGCGCTCGCCGCAGCCGCCTCCGCGCCATATCGGGCCGACGGTGTGTATAACGTATTTGCAGGGCAGTCTGTATGCGCCGGTGATCTTGGCGTCGCCGGTGTCGCAGCCGCCGAGCGTGCGACATTCCTCGAGCAGCCCCGACCCTGCGGCCCTGTGTATCGCGCCGTCCACTCCGCCGCCTCCCAGAAGGGAATTGTTGGCGGCGTTCACAATGGCGTCTACCTTCATTTTTGTAATGTCGTTTCTCACTATCTGAATAGGCATGGCTTTCTTCCTTTCCCGATGCTTTTAATTGCTCCAGAGCGATTTTATTATCCTTGATATCTCGCGGTCGCTTTCGTTCTGGATATTGCTTACTATCCGAATGTTCATTTCCTTTGCCCTGTCTTTAAAGTACTGCGCATATTGAGTCTCGCCGAGAGAGGTCTCTATCAGCACCTTTTTGGCGTATTTTCCGCCGAAGCGCTCGGCGACGGTGTTGAGCTTATAGAGCTCGTCTATATCTATCCTGCCGTTTTTGCAGGATACAAACACCGGAATCATCTTGTGCATCATTATAACGTCTATTTCGTTGCCGGTGTCATATCCGTCCTCCTCGCGGCAGATATCCCCGTCCCAGTCTATATATACGCCGTTCATCACGTCGTTATATGCCGGCGAACCGTCTTTGTCAAGAGCTTCAAGCGCCGAAAGATAAACCTTCATCTCAAGCGCCTGCCCCGCCTTTGTGAGGCACCTTTTCACCTGCGCGTTTTTGTAGTTTATCAAAAACTCCTCGTCGTTCGCGAAGATATAGATGAGTCCGGCCTTGTAGAGCTCTTTTATCACCGCAGCGTTTAAAAAATAGCTGTTGCCGTTGTTTCCGAGGTGGTCCTTGAGCCAGCCTACCGGCGCCGAAACGGTGAGCCCGCCGTCTTCCGTCTCTCCGACGGCCTCCGCTGCGGTAAAAATGTCTATCTGTCGGTTCCAGTCCTTCACGCTGCTGCGGCAGACGTTCCATATGCTGTTTATGTCGTTCTTAAAGTCTTCGGTGAGCTCCCATTTATATGTACCGAACGGCACGTCGCCGCTGTAAAGTATCCTGCCGCCGTAGATCCTTATGTTGTCCTCTATGCTTATGCGCGCAGGAGCTTTCTCCAACAGAACGTTTCCGTCGAGGTCACAGTCCTGCATTTTTCCGTTGAACAAATTAAAGCGGTGGAGCTGTATCTTTTTTTCTTTATACCGCTCGAAGACTATCCCCGCGGCGGTAAGATAAGTTTCGTCGCCGCCGGTGAGGTCAAATACGACGTCGGAATTTTCCTCGGCTATTTCCGTGAGGGCAAGGATTATATCTTTCATACTGTTTTTGTTTACGCTTTTAAAGAATATTTCCGACTTTATCCCTTTTTCCGCGAGTATCTCGCAATAATTTTCGGCCTGCTTTTTCAGCGCCTTAAAGCTGTCTCCCACGAGGATTATCTTTTCGGGCTGCAAAATAAGCCCTGCGCATATGTTTTCTATCTCGTTGCGGTCATAAAACTCTACTATTACCATTTTAACTCCCTGCGTTTTCTGCATTTTTCTTTAGTGCCGAGCGGCGATGCGCTCTGGTCTTCAGATATGAAAATTATAGCATATTATGTCAATAAGGTCAATGCGAATGAGGGAGAATGTTCGGAAAAGCGCGATTTGAGTATGGAAATTTAAAGATTTGGGGCGAACTTCCTGAAAAGCGTTTTCGAGGCTGAATTCGGTGCGGCTCGTTTAGGCACGTATGCACACAAAAAAGCAGGGAGCTCAGCTCCCTGCAAAACCGTCAGCCTCTTTCGGCAAGAGGCGTATATTTTCTCGGTTTTCCTACCGACTTGTATGCCGGCCGGATTATCCTTGCACCGGTAAGGCGCTCCTCTATCCTGTGGGCCGACCACCCCGCTATCCTCGCGGTGGCGAAAAGCGCCGTTGCGAGCTCGTCGGGTATCTTCAACATTCTGTAGCATATTCCGGAATACATATCCACATTGGCGCAAAGAGCCTTTTCGTTGCCGGTCACTTCATAGAATATCTCGCCGGCGTTGCGCTCAACGGCTTCAAGAAGCTTCAGCTCGTCCTCGTAGGGCGTGCCCTCGGCGAGCTTTTTGGCCTCGCGCTTGAGTATCACCGCGCGCGGGTCGGAAACAGTATATACCGCGTGGCCCATTCCGTGGATAAGCCCCGAGCGGTCGCCCGCCTCTTTAAGAAGAATTTTGCGGAGCATATCCCTTATTTCTCCCTCGTCGTTCCAGTCGCGGATATTGGCCTTTAAATAGTCGAGCTGTTCGAGGACCTTTATATTCGCACCGCCGTGGCGGGGGCCTTTGAGGGCACCTATCGCCGCGGAATAGGCCGAATAAGGGTCGGTCCCCGAAGATGTGAGCACGCGGCAGGCAAAGGCGGAGTTGTTTCCGCCGCCGTGCTCGGCGTGGAGCATAAGAATAAGATCCAAAAGACGGGCTTCCTCATAGGTAAATGCGCGGTCGAACCTAAGCAGCGACAAAAGCGTTTCGGCGGTGGTCTCCTCGGGACGCACCTGATGCATATACATAGTCTTTCCGTCGTAACAGCGGCGCTTTACCTGATAGGCCGATGCAACTATGACCGGCAGCTTCGCGATTATCGAGATGGCGGTCATCAGCTCGTCTTCGGGAGTCTTGGTCTCGGGGGATTCGTCATATGAATAGAGCGCAAGTATCGACCTTGCGATCTTGTTCATAATGTCTCTCGAAGGCGCCTTGAGCATCATATCCTCAAAGAAGCCGTCGGGAAGCTCGCGATTCAAAGATATCGCCGCGTTGAAGCTGCGGAGCTGCTCCGACGTGGGCAGCGTTCCCATAAGCAGAAGATATACTACCTCTTCGAAGCCGAAGCGCTCCTCCGACTCTATCGAGCTCACGATATCGTTTATATTGTAGCCGCGATAATAAAGCTCGCCCTCTATATTCTGCTTTTCGCCCTCGTTCATAACGTAGCCGTGAACGTTGCAGATATTCGTTATCCCCGCGACAACGCCCGTGCCGTCGGCATTTCTGAGGCCGCGCTTTACATCGTAGCGCTGATAATACTTCGGGTCGATACGGTTGCCGTCGGTTATCCTTTCGCTCAAAGACTTTTTGGTTTGTTCGTCGATTATAAGTCTCATCGGTGATCCTTTCGTCAGATAATTATAAAATGTATTGTTTTTATTTTAACATGTAAAATTCCCGATGTCAACTCATTTTGCATAAATTTAGCTTTGATTATTCATACTTTGGCGATTTGAACTATTACGTCGGCAATACAGCGCGTATTTTTGCAGGATTTTTGCGAAAATGTGCATTTTGGCGATTTTTGGGGACGAAAACACTCCCCAACTCGGAGAAAGTTTTGAGATGGGGAGCAAAATCGTTTCGGCAAGTGCAGAAAACTTTAACGCCGATAGGGGAAAAATTCTTATTTGCCTTGCTCACCGCTCGGCAAACAGGGAACCCCTTAATAGGGTTCCCTGCGCCCGAACCGTCCACCGGACGGATTCGGGCTACCTTCCTGATTTTCTTTGTGTAAAAGGATTTCGCGCTCTGCGGAGCGCGGCGGGGGCTCTGCCCCTCGACCCCGCGAGCCTTTTGTAAAAGGCTCGACCGAAAACTTTTAGGTTTTTTCCTTACTAAAACTTTTGGCCGAGCTTGACCGAAAACTTTTAAGCTTTTGCCCCGACCGCAGCAAAAAGCCCGGGCTGACCCGGGCTTTTTGCTCACTTTATCTCGGTAACGGTGTACTCCTTGTCCTCTACGGCCTTCTTGAGAACGCCGTCCGCAACGTCGGACGAAAGCTTTACAATCGCCGTGCCTGCGGTGTGGCTCACCTCCGCGCTCTCCACTCCCGCGACTGCTTCCAGCGCCTTTTTGACGGTCGCCTCGCAGTGAGAGCACATCATTCCTTCGATTTTAAGCGTTTTTGTCATCTCTGACTCCTCCTCAAATTTGATCTCTATATCGTTTTTGATCTTTACATCCCTTTTCGGGCTGTGTACTTTGATAAGATTCAGCCGCAGCGCATTTGAAACGACGCTGAAGCTCGAAAGGCTCATGGCCGCGGCTCCGAACATCGGGCTCAACGCTATGCCGAACGCCGGTATAAGCGCTCCTGCGGCAATGGGTATGCCCACGGCGTTATAGAAGAACGCCCAGAACAGATTCTGATGGATTATCCTCAAGGCCGCTCGGCTCAGCCTCACGGCGGCCGCCGCATCACTTAGGCGGCTCTGCATAAGCACGACGTCTGCGGCGTCTATGGCGACGTCGGTTCCTGCGCCTATCGCGATCCCTATGTCGGCGCTCGTGAGCGCGGGAGCGTCGTTTATGCCGTCGCCTATCATTATCACCTTGCCGAGCTTTTTGAGCTTTCTTATTACGGCTTCCTTGCCGTCGGGCAGGACCTCCGCGATAACTTCATCAACTCCCGCCTGCTGGCCTATCGCGCGGGCGGTCTTTTTGTTGTCGCCGGTGAGCATTACCACCTTTATGCCCATATTCCTGAGCTCTTCCACCGCCCTCGGGCTGTCTTCCTTTATAACGTCGGCAACGGCTATCATTCCGAGAAGCCTGCCCGACTTTGCAAAGAGCATAGGTGTCTTTCCCTGCTCCGAGAGCCCGTCGGCCTCATCGAGGATATCCTGCGGTATCTCTGCGTTTTCCGATATGAATTTCAGACTGCCGCCGAGTATCTCGCTTCCCCCGACGGTGCCCTTAAGGCCGTTTCCCGAGAGCGCCTCGAAGCCCTCCACGCTTTTGGCGGTCATTCCCCTTTTCTCGCACTCAAGGCATACCGCCGCCGCGAGCGGGTGCTCGCTGAGCGCTTCAAGGGAATACGCAAGCTCAAGAAGTTCTTCTTCGGATACTCCGCCGGCGGGTATTATGTCGGTAACTTCGGGGCGGCCGAGGGTGACGGTCCCAGTTTTGTCGAGGACTGCTATCTTAGCCTTGCCCGTCTCCTCAAGCGAGACCGCAGTCTTGAAAAGTATGCCGTTTTTCGCGCCCACGCCGCTCCCGACCATAATTGCTACGGGCGTTGCAAGCCCGAGCGCGCAGGGGCAGCTTATCACGAGCACGGAAATGCCCCGCGCAAGTGCGTATCCGACCGTCTGACCGGCAAAAAGCCATATCAGGGCGGTGACGGCGGCTATAGTCATGACCGCGGGAACGAAAATTCCCGAAACCTTATCGGCGGTTTTTGCTATCGGAGCTTTTGTCGCTGCGGCGTCGGACACCATTTTTATTATCTGCGAAAGAGTAGTGTCTTCTCCGACTCTTTGCGCCTCGCATTTTATAAATCCGGAGCGGTTTATCGTACCGGCGGAAACGGAGCTCCCGACGGTCTTATCGACGGGTATGCTCTCGCCGGTTAGCGCCGATTCGTCTACGGCGCTGCCGCCCTCCGTCACTTTTCCGTCCACGGGTATGCTCTCGCCCGGGCGGACGGCGAATATGTCGCCGGTCCTGACCTCCTCTATCGGTACGACCGTCTCTGCGCCGTCCCGAATCACCGAAGCCGTCTTCGGAGCGAGCTTCATCAGGCTTTTGAGAGCGTCGGTGGTCTTGCCCTTTGAACGGGCCTCGAGGGTCTTGCCGACGGTTATGAGCGTGAGAATCGTCGCCGCCGACTCAAAATAGAGTTCGTCCATATATTTCATCGCGGCCGCGTGGTCGCCTCGGCTTACGGCGTCGGTCATCATAAATAGCGCGAAGGTGCTGTATATAAACGCCGCGCCCGAGCCGAGCGCCACAAGGGTATCCATATTCGGGGCACGGTGCCAAAGGCTCTTGAAACCGCTTACGAAGAACCGCTGATTTATCACCATTATCGCGACCGTCAGCAGAAGCTCGAGGAGCGCGAGCATAAGGTGGTTGCCCTCCATAAAGGCGGGCAGCGGGAAGCCGAACATCATGCTCCCCATCGAGAAATACATCAGCACCGCCCAGAACACGAGCGACCATATCAGCCTTTTTAACAGCAGAGGCGTCTGCGTGTCCTTAAGAGCGTCGTCTTCGGCCGCAGATGAGCTCTTTGCGCCCTTTAAAGAGGCGCCGTAGCCTGCATCTTTAACTGCTTTTATCACGGCGAAGGGCGGAGCGCTCCCCTCGACCCCCATAGAATTGGTGAGAAGGCTTACCGAGCAGGAGGTCACGCCCTCTACCCTGCTCACGGCCTTTTCCACCCTTGCCGAGCAGGCGGCGCAGGTCATTCCGGTGACGTTATACTGCGTCATAACAAAGCCCCCTTATTTCATAAGCTTCTGCAAAGTATCCACAAGCTCGTCGATAACTCCGTCGTCGCCGTCTTTTATGTCTCTCACGACGCAGCCCCTTATATGATTCCCTATAAGGTCGCGGTTAAACGCGTTCAGCGCAGCCGAAGCCGCCGCGCACTGCGTGAGGATATCGGGGCAGTAGGCGTTGCGCTCGACCATTCCCTTTATCCCGCGGATCTGGCCCTCTATCCGGCTCAGTCTGTTTATGAGCTTTCTGCGCTCGGCCTCTGAGCGCTCGGTGGTCTTTTCGCAGCAGCCGCATTTCTTTTCGGGCATATCATCATCTCCGATGCTTTTTCTTCATTATATACCCCCGAGGGGTATTTGTCAAGGGGAAAAAGAGAAAAATATGCATACGGTTTCTTACCGCTTGAAATCCCATAAATCATGTGATATAATATAAATCAGTAAATTTTCAGGGTGATGTTATGTTTATACCTAAAATGGAAGCGCCGCAGGAATGTGCGGCATATAACTTTGCCGACGAGCCGCTGATATCGCTTTCGGAGCATTTCGGGGGCAGGATAGAGTTGTCGCCGCAGTATTTTCTTGAGGGGATACCCGGGGCGGTGGACTGCTGCCTGCTGCGAAAGTCGGCAGCCGTTTTGCTCGAAGACGCTCTTGAGCGTCTGCCCGAGGGGCTCACATTTAAGGTCTTCGACGCGTGGCGGCCCGCAGAAGTCCAGACGGCTCTGTTCGAGCGGTTTTACGGGCTCCTGAAAAAGAAAAACCCCTCTTGGGACGAAGCAAGTCTTAAGGCCGAGACAAAAAAATTCGTCTCTCTCCCCTCTTTAGACCCCAGCCGCCCGTCGGTGCACAATTCCGGCGGTGCGATAGACCTCACGATTATTGAAACCGAAAGCGGCAGAGAGCTCGATATGGGAACCGGCTTCGACGACTTCACCGAAAGGTCGCTTACATCTCACTTTGAGGACTCGGGCAGCACCGTTGTCAGAGACAACCGCCGGCTTTTATACCGCGTAATGACCGAGGCGGGATTTACGAATTATCCGCTCGAATGGTGGCACTACGACTACGGCGACAGCTTCTGGAGCTATTACACAGGCAGGCCGGCTATATACAGAGGTATCACAAAGGAGACTAAAAAATGAATCGGAAAAACAAACGCGATATGAAAATAAAGACATTCCTGCTCTTTGCGATAACGCTTTTGATATGGGCGCTGCTGTTTCTCGTGAAGCTCCACTTCTGGGGGGCCGACGGCGAAAGCGTTGTTGACGACATCGTCTCGAATATGATAGGGATAATCCCGCCGCTGCTTATATTCGACTTCGGGCTCGAATATATCACCCGCGACAACATCGCCGGAGACATAAGCGAAAAGATAACCCAGACCCTTATGGGAGAATCGGAGGCGATAAGCGCCTTTAAGGACGAGGACAAGATACGATTTGTAAAGAACACCGTAAAGCACCTTGTCGGGGAGGAATCCTACGATATGGTCTACGCCGTGATGGAACCATATATCACCGGAAAATACAACAGCAGGTCGATGTTCAGATACAAGATAACGCTCAGAAGCAGCGCAAAAAGCGAGCTCTTCGCCGACGCGGACTATTTCAGGATATACGAGAGTCTGAGGTACCGCAAGAACTATTCCGGCGGTGCCGCACTGCCGGCAAAATTCAGCGTCGCGTACATTATGAGCGACAGTGCGCTCGACGACGCTCTCAGAAACCGCACCTACATATTTCAGGAAAAACTTATAATCAACTCTCCCGAGCTTCAGGCGCTTCTGGATATGACCAAAGAGCAGCAGCGGGAGTTTATAGAGAAGGAGCTTCACCTCTCTATTTATATCGACGGCAAGCTCGCAAAGCTTGAAGACTTCAGCTTCGGCGAAAAGCTGATAACCGTCAACTACTCCTCCGAACACGACGTATCGCAGAAGGAGCACGACGTTGACATAAGCTTTTCTATGCCTCAGAAGCGCGGCGTGAACGACTTTATGGTGTCGATCTCGGAGCCGACATATGCGCCGGTCATCGAGCTCTCATACCCCGAGACAGAAATGGAGGTAAAGGCGTTTTCCTTCCTGAACGACTGCGAGGACAGCTCGCTCGAAAAGGCAACGCACAATATCGACTCCTTTGAATTCAACCTGCAAAACAGGTGGATATACCCGATGAGCGGCGTTGTGTTCGCAATAAACACCACGCGTGAAGAATAAGGCTCCGCGGCATAAAATACCCCGCCCGACTGCAAAGCGCAGGCTCGGGCGGGGATATTTTTATAATGATTTTGAGTAATGTATGCGCGAAGCGCCGTCAGCCCTCCCTTTCCGCGTTCGGGATAATGCAGCGCAGGCAGATGTCTGTTATATCGTCGATGGAGTCGGCGCAGTCGTTTTCAAGCCATTCCCTGACTACGGAAGTTATCCCGCCGAGATAGAAATGAACGATGTAAAATTTTTCCTTTTCCGAGACGTGAAACTTATCCAGCACCGGAGAAAATACGCCGTCAAATATCTTCATAAAAGTATTTTTGGTGCGAAATATCTCCTGATGCAATAAAACGACCTGATATAACCGCTTATTCTCCCTGACGAACTCAAAGTAGGGCCTGAGATATTCAGGAGAAATAAAGATCAGGTCTTTCAGGCTCCCCGACTCCAGCCGCTTTTTAACGTCGGTAAGGTCGGAACCGTATCTTTGAAAGCACTTGTTATTAGTGTACTCGACACATTCGTTCAGCAGGTCGGCGACCGTTTCGTAGTGGAGATAAAAGGTGGAGCGGTTGACGCCGGCCTTTTCGCATATCTCTTTCACGGTGATATATTCAAAATCCTTTTTCTCAAGGCACTCTATGAGCGCCTCGTCCATTCGCGCCGCCGTGCCGAAATATTTGCTCTCAGACTTGTTCAATCGCTCCGCCTCCTTTGGCCGCTAAAGCCTCATCGGTCCTCTTCGCCGGCTATCTCCGAAGCAAGCCTCATAATATCGCCGGCGTATTTTTCCTTGCTTTTTTGAAGTATTCGCTTAAAAACGGGATAATTCACCGCCATTCCCGCAAAGCCGACTACTCCCACAACGATGCCAAGCGCCGTGAATAACGACGTTCCCGTGCCGATGACTCCCATCGAAAGGCACATTCCCGTTCCGGCGACCAAAGCACAAACTATGCCGAAAGTGTAGGTGAAGATCTGGGCGGGAAGTTTTGCCTTTCTGTCCAGCTTTTTCAGCGCAACTACCTTTGACGCGCTCTTTTTTGAGTATTCGTTTACAATGGCTTCCGCGTAAATTTTGTCCGTGTTCATAATTTAATACCTCCGTTTGATTTTGTGGTCTTATTATAGCAAACGGAATATCTAAACTGAACGACACGGTTAGGGTTTTGTGTCGGACAAAAGGCTGTTTTCGGCTTAACAACAGCAGTTTTCCCGAAAACAACGCACCCGCCGGCCGCAAGCGGCTGACGGGGTGCATCATATTATCTTCAGTCGGTCACTATCAGCCTCACGGCTTCTTTCTGATCGACATCTCCCATTCCGGTGTTATAGGTCTGCTTCGGACCTATGAGCGACTTCTTTATGCTCTCGTTCGGAGAAAGTATCACAAACTTCTGCAAAACGAGGTTCTGGTCCATTCCCCACACGCGCAGGGTGTGCTCTCCCTTGGTGAGGTTCAGCGCGAGCTCCGCCGTCCTGCCGCCCTGCTCGATGGTGGAATACCAGCCGCCGCTGACAAACGAGATATATCCCTCGCCCTGAACGTTGACCACGTTGATATCGTCCGAGTCGATCTGGAAGCCGGCGTTGAGGTGGGTGCCGTCGTCAAACGAAACGTTGTTGCCCTGGCCCGCGTATATCACGAGCTTATATTCGCCGTCTTCGGGGATATAGAAGTTGTAATCCGCCCACGGTCCCTGACCCTCCTTGAAGGGCTTCGAGTAGCTTTCGAGCATCTTTATCGAGGTCTTCTGCTTGCCGTAGCCCTCGAGGACCGTCCAGCTTATGCCGTCGGCCGAGCCCCTGTCGGCATACTGGTCGGCGTTCATCGCGATGACTCCGTTTGAAGGATAATGCGTCATCGGGAGCTTGGAATCGGTGTCGATAACCTTTGCGTTCACCGTTATGTTCACCGTTCTGTCGCCCGCCGACACCGTTATCTTGCCGGAGGTGTCGCCCGTTATCTTATCCCAGTCCACGGTAACGGTAAAGCTCCTGCTCATAAGGTATTCGCCGCTCATCTCGCCGTCGATTACGATAAAGTCGCCGTCCTTTGTGACGGTATATTCGACGGGTTTGTTTCCGCCGTTCGTGAGATTGACGACATACGC
>CANRLU010000009.1 GCA_947631535.1 uncultured Clostridia bacterium
TTCATAAGCATCTGGAACAAGGCCACCGACGACGTTACCGCCGCCCTCCAGAACGGGCTCGACAAATACAACCCGATATATATGATGTCCGACTCCGGAGCGAGAGGCTCTATAGCCCAGATCCGTCAGCTCGCCGGCATGCGCGGACTTATAGCCAACACCTCGGGCGCGACTATCGAAATGCCTATAAGAGCCAACTACCGCGAAGGACTTAACGTCCTCGAATACTTCATCTCCTCGCGCGGCGCGAGAAAGGGCCTCACCGATACAGCCCTCAAGACCGCCGACTCGGGTTATCTCACCCGCCGTCTCGTTGACGTTGCGCAGGACGTTATCATCACCGAGGAGGACTGCGGCACCGAAGAGGGCATCGACGTATTCGAGATAAGAAACGGCAACGAAGTCATCGAGCCGTTTGCCGACCGCCTTGTCGGGCGCTTCCTCGTCCACGACCTTAAAAACAAGAGCGGCGAAGTCGTCGTCTCGGCTTCGAGATTTATGACCGCTGCCGACGCCAAGAAGGTCATCGAGACCCTTGCCGCCGAAGGCAAGGACAGAATAGCCATTCGCTCGGTCCTCGGCTGCAAGGCCCACAGAGGCGTATGCGCCAAGTGCTACGGTATGGACCTCGCTCACTTCACCGTCGTTTCCACCGGCGAAGCAGTGGGAATCATCGCGGCGCAGTCGATAGGCGAGCCCGGTACCCAGCTCACGATGAGAAACTTCCACACCGGCGGCGTTGCCTCGGCGGAAGACATCACGCAGGGTCTGCCGCGTGTTGAAGAGCTCTTTGAGAGCCGCAAGCCCAAGGGCGCCGCTATACTCGCAAGAATCGGCGGCACCGTGAAGATAGAGGAGATAAAGAAGTCGAGGGTGATAATCGTCACCAACGAGGAGACCGGCGAGATCGAGCAGTATCCCGTTCCGTGGGACTACCGCATCCGCGTTCACGACGACGACGTTGTAAAGCCGGGCGACGAGCTCACCGCAGGCTCGAAGAACCCCGCCGACGTCCTCGCTATCCAGGGCATCGAGGCCGTAAGGAACTACATCATCACAGAAGTCCAGAAGGTCTACCGCCTCCAGAGCGTTAACGTAAACGACAAGCATATAGAGGTCATCACCCGCCAGATGCTCCGCCGCGTTAAAATTGAGGACCCCGGTTCGAGCTACCTGCTCCCCGGAACTCTCGTAGATAAAAACGAGATCGCCGAAATGAACGCGCAGATCCAGGAGGAGATCGACGCCGGAGACACCGAGGCCCGCCTCATCACCACCAGCCCCGTTATCCAGGGCATCACCAAGGCTTCCTCGAGCTCCGAGAGCTTCCTCTCGGCGGCTTCCTTCCAGGAGACCACGAGGGCCCTCACCGACGCCGCCATCAAGGGCAAGGTGGACCACCTCATAGGCCTCAAGGAGAACGTCATCATAGGCAAGCTTCTCCCCGCCGGAACCGGTATGGAGTGCTACAACAACGTCGAGATAGTCAAGAACGAACCCTACTCGGCAGTCGCGGCAGCCCACGAGACGGCTTCCGAAACGGTATAAGTGCAAAATCGGAAATACCCACCGTTTACACGGTGGGTATTTTTACGCTTTGTATAAAATTTCGCTCTGCAAAAAAATGAATTTGCGCCGCAATTTAACAGCAAAGCCGTCCGAATTATCGGGCGGCTTTTACAAAGACTATATTCGCATAAATGTGCGCTTTATTTTTCGACGCCGAACCTGTAAACGGTCACGTGATGATAGCGCTCGCCCTTTCTGAGGATAGGCTTCTTGAAGTTTGCGAACCTCAGCGAATTGGGGTAGAACTGCGTTTCGAGGCAAAGGCCGTCGCGCTTGTTTATCGGCCTGCCGCCCTTGCCGTAGGGCTCGGTGCCGTCGAGGAAGTTCCCGCTGTAGAATTGTATCCCCGGGAGGTCGGAATATACCTCCATAAATCTTCCCGACTTTGCGGCCTTAAGAGTGGCCATATGTCTGAATCCTTCGCCGTCGGGGCAGAAGTTGTGGTCGTATCCGCCGGCAAAGATGATCTGCTCGTGCTTTGAATCTATCCTGTCGCCGATGACTTCAAAATCGGTGAAGTCGAGCGGCGTGCCCTCGACTTTGGCGACATACCCCGTGGGCAGGCACTCCGAATTGCCGACGGTGAAGTGAGTCGCGTTGAGCTTTAAGGAATGATTCAGAATAGAACCGCTGCCCTCGCCGTCGAGGTTGAAATAGCAGTGATTTGTGAGGTTGCAGACGGTGTCGCCGTCGCTTTCGGCGGAGTAGTCTATCATAAGGGCGTTGTTTTCGTCGAAGGTGTAGCGGACGGTCACCCAGAGGTTTGCGGGGAAGCCCTCTTCGCCGTCGGCGCTGAAATATTTGAGGACGAGCGCTTCGCCGTCTATTTCGGCGTTCCACATTCTCTTGTCGAAGCCGTTGAAGCCGCCGTGAAGGCTGTTTCGGCCGTCGTTTTTATCGAGAAAATAATTTTTGCGGCCGATCTTGAACACCGCGTTTTCGATCCTGTTGCCGTGGCGGCCGATGAGTGCGCCGATGTATTTTCCCTGCTTTTCGTAGCCCTCGGGGGAATCGTAGCCGAGAGCTACGTCGCCAAGCTTGCCGTCTTTATCGGGGACTTTTATCGCGCGGATAGCTCCTCCGAAGTCGATGATCTCAACGCTCGCGCCGCTCGAATTTTTAAGCTCGAAAAGCGAGACTTCGCGACCGTCAGAGAGCTTGCCAAAAGGCTTTTTTGTGATTTTTGTCATAATTATGCCGTCCTTTCCGTCAGTTTTAACAAAATTTAAATTTTTTGAGCACACAACGCAATATTTCGGCGTCTATATTTGTATTACAAGTATAACACCTTTGAAAGGCAATTTCAAGAGAAAACCGGTCGCGGAAAAATTTAATGCAACAATTATACAAAAAAAGTCTTAAGAAATGCTTAAATTTTCTAAATTTTCCGAAAACCCCTTTACAAATCCGAACAAGGGTGATATAATTAAACCAAACTTTTTAAAAGGAGTGTTATTTCAATGGCAAAAAGAATTTTAGCAATCGTCTTGGCTCTTGCATTGAGCTTGTCCTTGCTGACCGTTGAGATGTTTGCGGCTTCGCTGAATCCTACAATAGCGAAGAACAGCAATTCAACGGCGGTAACGGTAAGATGGTCGCCGGTAACCGACGCTGCTTACTATATGGTCCAGCTCAGAAAAGACAGTGCCCCTTACGGCAACACTACAAGAGTCACGCCGAATTCAGACAACACAAATCTCTCTCAGGAATTCAATAACCTTCCCGGCGGAACTTACACTGCTACCGTTACTGCTTATGACAGGACCAGCGGTCTTCTTGAAGCAGAGACAACGTCTTTAGGTGTAGATATCCCGATTTCCGGCGGCACCACCTCTTACAAGATAACCGTAAGCGGTACCACAGGCAGTATCAGGGTCTCTTGGGACGCCTATAAGCCCACCTCCTCCGAAACGGGGACAATAACCTATGAAGTTGAGTACACCTATAAGAATACAAGCGGTGCGACTCAGCCCACTTTGGTTGCTTATCCTCAGAACAACGGAACCGCAACCTATGTCGATATCAATATCGGCGATAACACCCTTACCAACGTTACAGTTTACTACAAGGTAGGTTCGCAGACTCGCAGATCGCTCACTTCGATGACTGCTTCCAGCGGCGGCTACAACACCGGCACCGGCGTTCAGATCGGTTACGATTACAGAGGCTACTATATCTACTGGAACGGCGTAGGCAACTACAACCAGTACACCATTAGATATACCGTAGGTTACGGCCAGTACACCGGCACCGATTACACCAACACCACTTATTACAGCTTCACCAACATCGCTTCGAGATACCCCAACCAGCCGATCACCTTTATGGTATATGCTTCCAACCCCTACACCGAAGTTGGCAGCGTGACTTATTACCCCGGCTACACCGGCGGCTACAACCCCGGCTACGGCGGAACTTATCCCGGCTACAGCACCGGCCTCGTTGTTAACGTAAACACCGCCGCAGGCATCGCCAATGTTTCCTGGCCTGCAGTTTCCGGCGCTTCTTCCTACACCGTAAGCTACACTGTCGGCGGCACTCCTTACACCAAGAGCGTCAACGACACCCAGATCAACATCTATTACAACGGCGGCTGCAGCGTTACCGTTTACTACACCAGCAACGGCTATAGCTACACCATCGGTTCCGCCACCATCGCGGCCGACGGCACCGTGACCTACGGCGGCAATGCCTATCTCGGCGGCACCGGCACAGGAAACAGCAGCATCATCACCGGCAACAACTGCCAGCTCAATGTCGGCACCACCACTTCTACCATCACTTGGGGCGCTATCCCCAACGCTGTAAACTATCAGATCATCTACACCGACAGGTCTACTAACCGCAGCCAGATGCTCCAGAACGTTTACACCACCACCGCCACCATTCCTTACGGCCGTTCCAACTCCACCGGCTTTGACATCACCGTTCTTGCCTTCACCTCTGCAGGCGTTAGCAGCATTGCGGCTTCCGCGACCTACAGCGGCAACCTCGGCGGCACTACCACCAACTACACCGAGTCTTACGTCGATGGCCTCACCCTCACTCAGAGGTCTTCCTCGGTCACGAGAGTTACCTGGAACGCCGTCAGCGGAGTTTCCTACTACCTTGTTGAATACGCCCGCATCGGCGACAGCGTATCTACCGAGCAGCCCGTAAGCGCCACTTCGTTCGATCTTCCTCTCGGAAAGAACAACGGCTTCACCATTATGGTAACCGCTCAGCTCACCTCCGGCAGAAGAACTCTTGTTGGCCAGGCGGTTCACCTTGCCGGCGACGACTTCGACAACAAGACTCAGAGCAGCACCACCGACAAGACTCCCGAATACGTCACCAACTTCAAGGGCACCTCGGGCGATAAGAAGATAAGCCTCTCCTGGAACGCCGCAAGCGGCAACCCGACCTACACCGTTTACTGGAAGAAGTCTTCGGAGTCCGGCTGGAAGAAGCTCGGCACCACCACCAAGAGAGCCGTAACCGTTACCGGCCTTGTAAACGGCCGCTCTTACGACTTCAAGATCACCGCCAACGGCAAGGATTCCGGCATACTCACCATGGCCCCGCAGGCCTCCGGCAGCGTTGTCGGAACCGCGACCGATCCTAACGGCAGCACCACCACTGCCTCCACCGTTCCCGTTATAACCACCGCCACCGGCGGCAGCGGCTCTATCACCGTAAGCTGGAACGGCGTTTCGGGCGCACAGTCTTACCAGGTATGGGTCGCGACCAACGGCAGCAACACCTATAACCACAAGGCTACCGTAAGCGGCACTTCCGCTACCATCAGGGGTCTTGCGGCAGGCACCTACAAGGTAAGAGTAAAGGCTTCCAAGGACGGCAAGACTTGGCCGACTCTCGCAGAGGCGAGCAGCGACTACGTCACCGTAACTGTCAAGTAAAAATCCGCAAGGCAAAATTTTCCCCCGACCGAAAGGTCGGGGGATTTTTGTTGGTGTTTTAGGGAAAGTGTTAATCGGGCAAAATTTAAAAGTTTTCGGTCAAGCCTTTTTCAAAAAGATAGGCGTTATTTCTATCCGCTCGCACTTCGCGGGCATATATGGCCCCGCCCGCTCGTGCTTGCGGAGAAATAATCGCATATCTCGGCTGGCGAGAGTCGAGGGGCAGAGCCCCCCGCCGCGCTCCGCAGAGCGCGGAATACTTTGCGCAGCGAAGCGCAGGACGGGGAAGAAAAACTGTCCAACATTTCGAGTGAGCCCGCAGGGCTCAGCTTATGCGGCGTGCAGGCAGTACGGCGTGTGCAAACGTTTGACGCCGCATTACCCTCGCCGGGGGTCTCCCCATTTGCCGAGCAAGGCGAGGCAAATGAATCTAAATCTGCTCCCCATCATGGGGCTTATAGCCCTCGCCAAAGACCTCGTTTGCGGTGGAAACTATCGCAAAAGATTTCGGATCGACGCTCTTGATTATCTTCAGCGCCCTGCCGAGCAGCCATTTTCTCACCACGCAGAGCACAACGTCTTTGTCGTTGCCCGAAAACGCGCCGCGTCCCTCCAAAAACGTCGCCCCGACGTCGAGCTCCTGCAAGAGCCTCGAGGCGATCTCGCGGTTGAGGTCGCTTATTATGATTATCAGCTTGGCCTGGTCGCGGCCGTAGAGCATCATGTCCATCACCGACGACGAAACAACTATGCACACCGCCGCGTAAAGTCCGGCGTCGATGTTTTTTGAAACTATCGCCGAGCAGAGGACTATCAGCCCGTCGGTTATGAGGAAAAATTTTCCTGCCGATATCGAGCGGATGCGCTTGCGCAGAAGCTTTACTATAACGTCGGTGCCGCCGGTGGTCGCTCCCTGCAAAAGAACTATTTCGAGCCCGATTGCCATAAGGGCGCCGCCCGCAAGAGAAGCGAGCATAAGGTTTTCGGTGAGCGGTCCCAAAGGCATTATAACGTTCATCATCACCGAAGACACCGCAACGGAATATATCGTTGTGCCCAAAAACTTCAGCCCGAATACAAAAATGCTGAATATCAGCAGCGGAATGTTGAGTATGAGCGATAGAGTACCCGTTGAGAGCGGCACGAACCGTCCGATTATCATAGCTATTCCCGTGAAGCCCCCGGGCACGATGCCGTTGGGGTCTAAAAACAGGCTGACGGCTGCGGCGTATATTGTCGAGCCGACGGTGCACAGAAGCACCTGCTTGAAAATTTCGAGTGCGTTGCTTTTCATATCCATTCTCCTTCTGCTGAAATTTAATTCTTAATTTGCTTTCGATTCTATTGAAAAAGCGTCGGATTTGTAGTATAATCTCTTGTAATGTTGCCCGCAAAGCCGACCGAATTATATGCCTATTGTTATATTATACCACATTCGGGTGTTTTTCGGCAATATGCCGGCGCAAAAAATCCGCGGTGTCAAGAAGCGCCGCCTTAGAATTTTCTCGAAAAGCAGGTAATAATCTTTATGGTAAAACTCAAATCCGGCAAAAGTCTTTGGATAGGCGTGGCGGTGACGGTTCTTGTCGCCCTGCTGACGCTTTTCAACATATCTTCGTTCAGGGCGGACGCCCCTCTGCGCATCGACGAGGCCGCTTCCCCGGGAGCGTACACCGCGATAGTGATAGAGCAGGGCTCGGTAAATCTGAGCGCCGTTTTAAGCTATCTTGCTCTGTTTCTTCTTATGACATTCGCTCTCCTATTTAAGTTCAACCTGCCAAAAAAGGCCGAAGCTGCGGCTGCATGCCTGTTTTTTGCGGCCGGACCGTTTCTCGCCTTTGAAGTGGTAAAGCTGATAATCGGCGTAGAGCTCTATGCGACGGATATCTATTTCACTAACCTTTTATTCTATGCTGTTTTTCAGGCGGCGGTGTTTGCCGTGACACAGTCGGCAAGGGTGTCGGTATGCGTATCGCTTGCCGTCTGGAGCTTTTTGAACTTCGCAAATCAGATAGTCCTTCTTGTGAGGGGCACCCCGCTCGTCCCTACCGACCTATACGCTATAGGCACCGCGATGAAGGTGACCAACACTTCCGACTGGCATTTTAACGCCGATATGCTCTCGGGACTTGCGGCGTGCATATTCTTGACGGCGCTCGTCTCGCAGTTTAAAATAGGCTGGCCGAAAAAGTGGCTAAGGCCTGCCGCTGCTGCCTTCGCTGCTGTGGTTGTTGCCGTGGGCTGCGTGGGCATCTACGAAATAGATTATATGAGCTTCTCTACAAGCACTTTCGACACCGAATCCACCAACAACGTGAACGGCACCGCCCTGAGCTTTTACATCAACTTCCGCAAGATGGGCTTTGAAGAGCCTGTGGGCTATTCAAAGCAGGAGCTTGACGACTATCTTGCCGGCTATACCGACGAGACCCTTTCGGGCAGCGAGGAAGACCTGCCGAATATAATCGTAATTATGAACGAGAGCTTTTCTGACCTCGGGTATCTCGGCAGGCTGAAGACCGACAACCCTTATATGCAGTTCTACAACAAGCTTTCTTCGGACTACCCCGACGGCAGGCTGCTCGTTTCCGTTCTCGGCGGAGGCACCTGCAACACCGAGTTTGAATTTTTGACCGGCCTTTCGATGATGTATATGCCCGACGGGTGTTATGCCTATATGCAGCATATAAAAGGGCCCGTAGATTCTATGGCTTCATATCTCAAGAACTTCGGATATCAGACGGTCGCCATGCACCCGTTTTATGAGGTTTGCTGGAAGCGCAATTCGGTCTATCCGTTTATGGGCTTCGACGACTTCGTGAGCGGCGAGGATATGACCGACGAGGCCGGAAAATACGTGAGCGCCGATCGCTGGGAAAAGGGCTTCGGCGACGACGTCGAATACATAAGGACTCTTATAAGCGACAGCTATTTTTACAAGCAGGTCATAGACCAGTTTGAAAACAAGACCTCCGACAGGATATTTATCTTCGGCGTTACCGTTCAGAACCACTCCACCTACGAATATGACGGCGACGACTTTGAGACCGACGTTCACATTCAGCGTCCCGAGGGGGAATATCCGAGAGCCGAGCAGTATCTCTCACTCATAAAGGACTCCGACGAGGCTCTCGAAGAGCTTATAAGCTACTTTGAAGGCGTTGATGAGAAGACGATGATAGTCTTCTTCGGCGACCACCAGCCCAACGTTGAGGCGGAGCTCATCGACGAGCTCGCGCCGGACAGAGAGCTCTTTGTAAACGCCTTTTTGACCCGCTATCAGACTCCGTTTACGATCTGGTCTAACTACGAGCTCGACCTTAACGGCTACATGGGCATAACGAGCGCAAACTATCTCGGTCTGAAAACGCTTCAGGCCGCCGGTATACCGCTTTCGGCGAAGTATCAGATGATACGCGACGCCGAAGAGATCGCCCCCGCTATGGCCGCCTGGGGCTACTATGACCCCTACACCATATGGAACGACAGGCAGGACACCTACAAGGACGAGGTGCTCAATATGTATAACTTCTATACCTACTGGGCCCTTAACGACCAATGACAGGTATATAAGCCGAACGGTATGACTTTTGCCATACCGTTCTTTTTTCTGCGGTGATTCGGTCTGTCTTAAAGCTCTTCAAGCTTTATATCGGAGCGCAAAAGCCCGTCGAACCTGTCTTTTCGGCAGAAAGCCGTGCCCTCGAGCTCAACGGCTCCCGCCGCCGCGCAGATGCCGTATTTAAGCGCGTCTTTGAGACCGAGCCCGCGGGATATCGCAAGGCAGGCGCCCGCAACCATAGCGTCGCCCGCGCCCTGCGCGTTTTTAGGAGATACCTTTGCGGCTTCGGCGGAATATGCCCCATCTTTCCCGACAGCGACTGCTCCCTTTTCTCCGAGCGAAACTATAACGTTTCCCACTCCGAAGCCGCGAATGATCTCGTGGCAGAGAGTGACCGTCTCCGCCTTTGAAGCGAGCTTTATCCCGAAGCAGTCTTCGAGCTCGCCAAGGTTGGGCTTTATAAGGTAGGGCTCGGCTTCGAGACCGTCTTTCAGGGCGCGGCCGGAGGCGTCGAGCACCACTTTTACGGCGGGGTTTGCCGATTTTACGGCGAGCGCGAGCTTTTTATAGATGTCGCACGGAACGCCGCCGGGAAGGCTCCCCGAGAGCACGAAAATTTCGCTGTCGCGCGCGGAGTCGATACATAGCTTTTCAAGCTCCGCCAAAGCCTCACCGCTGACGTCGGGGTTCTGCTCGTTGATCTCTATGGTCCTGCCGCTCGAGCGGTCGAAGATCTTAAGATTCGTGCGCAGTCTGCCGCGGCATCTTACGCTGCCGCTTTTCACGCCGGAGCTTTCGAGTGCGGCTTTTATCGGTTCGCTGCCCTCAAAGCTCAGGTATAGTGCGCGGCTTTCTTCGCCGAGGGCCGCGAGCGCAAGGCTTACGTTTATTCCCTTGCCGCCGGCGTCGGTACGCGAGCTTTCTGCGCGGTTTACGCCGTTAATGTCGAGCTTAGAAAGAAAGACCGTCCTGTCAAGGCAGGGGCTCAGCGTGAGGGTGGTTATCATAAGCATCACTCCGAAAAGTTATTTGAGTATATTTTAAACCTTTTGTATGAAAATGTCAATATGCAGGAGTGCGGCGCCTCCCCGGGGCGAAGCCCCCGCCGGCCCGCGGACGCGGGCCGGCGCGCCGCGAAAGCGGCGTGCGCGCTGCGCGCGCAGGGCTTCGCCCCGTCCTCACGCGCAAAAGCGGGTTCAGGGCGCCGGTCGGAGAAACACCGTAAAAAATCCGCAGAAAATTTTTGCGAAGCTGTCATATCGCGCGAGAAAATCTGTCAATATAGGTAAAGGGGGATCCGTATGGACGACAGTGAGATAATCCGGCTCTACTGGGAGCGCGACGAAAAAGCCGTTGCCGAGACCGACGGTAAATACGGCGTATATCTGCGCGCCATCGCCAAAAACATTCTCGGCAGCGCCGAAGACGCCGAGGAGTGCGTGAACGAGACCTACCTGAGCGCTTGGAACTCTATTCCGCCGCAGCGCCCAGAGCGTCTCGCGGCCTTTCTCGGAAGAATAGCGCGCAACCTTTCGCTGAATATGTACGACCGCAGACGCGCCGCAAAGCGAAACGGTGGTGAAGCTGCCGCGGCTCTTGAAGAGCTTGGCGAATGTGTTTCGGGCAGGGAAGACACCGAGAGCGAACTCAGCGCCCGCGAGCTCGCGAGGGAGCTTAACGCCTTTGTAGGCGGTTTGCCGGAGAAAAAGCGGTATGTTTTTGTCAGAAGATACTGGTATGCCGACGCGGTGTCAAAAATCGCGGAGGATATCGGGACCACGCAGCAAAACGTGTCAAAAATGCTTGAGCGCCTCAGAAAACAGCTCAAAGCGCGGCTTTCGGAAAGGGGATTTGATATATGAAGAGCGAGAAACTTTTTGCGGCAATAGGCGAGCTCGACGCTAAATTTGTCGAAGAAGCTGCGTCCGTGCCTAAGCTCGGCTCAAATAAACGTGTGATTATAGGACTTGGAGCGCTCGCAGCCTGCATTGCGCTGGCGGCTTCGGCGGCATATCTTTATGACCGAAACGAGCCCGAGGTTTTGCATCGCGGCCCGTTCGACGGCGAACAGTACGTTTCTTCGGTGAACGACCCAGAGCCCTGCGTTGAGCTCTCGCTCGAAAACGCCTACGGATATGAGGCTCTCGGACGGTTCCTGCCTAAAAAATGGCTCGACGGCAGTGCGCTTAGCGAATGTTTTCCCGAGGCAACCGCTCTTGTTTTCGAGCGGCGGCAGGATATCCCCGGAAGCCGCACCGTTATGCATCTTATCCTCGACGGCCGCGCGGGTCAGCCCTCAATAACGCTGGTTATCTCGGACGAAGATTATTTTGAAGAAGCCGTGTCGGCCGACGGATTTGAATACGGCAGAGTTTACAGCCGCGGCAGCAGTTCGCGGGTCTATGTAAAGAGCGGCGGATATGTTGCCGAATATTTCACCGAGAGCGGCGATCTTTCCGAGCTCGGCGGTCTCTTTGATATGATCTGCTCCGCGGAGTGTTTTGCCGAAACGCCCGAAAACGGTCAACTTGTCAGTTTAAACGATGTCAAGTCGCTCGACGTCGCGGGCGCGTTTATAAGCCTGTCGGGCGAGGACTACGCCGCCATGACCTACGGCGAGCTGACCGAGTATTTCGGTATCGCGCCGCCGGCGGACGAAGTGCTGCCCTATCTTTCCCGCGTAGATGGGGATTACGGCATCTACCGCACAGACGGTCGGGGAGTTTATTACGACGGCAACTCCGTGTGCTTTGAGAGCGAAGACGGCGTGCGCAGACTGAAAGTGGGCCTTGCGAAGGTCTTTAAGCAGGGCGGCGGCCTCTTCGAACTTGTCTCCGACGAACTCGCGTTCACCGACATAAACGGCAGAGAGATCGCGATTTTTCGCTTCACCGGTGAAGACGGGCAAACCCGCCTTCACGCCGAATTTTTGGCAGGAAGCGTCGCCGTCTATGCAGACGCCGAGAACATTCCCTGTGAAGATTTCGTCAGCTGTCTTAAACAACTGGTCGGCGAATCCGAGCAAAGCGCGGGCAGCGAGCACACCGTCGCGGGGACCGTCAGCGCGGCAGACTCCTATGCAAACAAAATAAGCATAGCGGTTGACGGCGAAGAAAAACTTTCATGTGTTATCTGCCTGCCCGACGGCATATCAGCCGAGGATTACGGGATCGGCGACGCCGTGACGGTTACTTTTAAGGGGGAGCCCGCGACCGTCCTTACGGTCTGGAAGGAGCAGCTCATAAGCGTCGAGCCGAAAAAATGAGTCAAAAAATAAAAAACAAAGCAGGGACGGGAAACCCGTTCCTGCTTTTAAAATTGAGATCACGCGGTTATTCCTCGAGCTGTCGGCCGAGGAACATAGCGGCGGTTTGGGCAAGGGTGAGCTGAAGCTGTGTGCCCTTTGAACCTCTCGGGCGCGAGGAAGCAAACGGCTCCTGCAATGTCGCCCATAGCGATTATCGGCGATATCGCCACGGCGTGCTTCTGCACGCCCTCAACGGGCAGCAGCGGCTTGCCGTCGCCCTCATAGACCCAACCCTTGCGGGTTTCCAGAAGCTCCTCGAGCCCCTGGGAGAGCCTGCGCTCGCTGTACTCCTTTTTCTGAACGCCCGAGACCGCAACGACGTGGTCGCGGTCGAAGATGACGACGGGCGCCGAGCCGAGCTTGTGTATTACCTCCGCCGCCGAGCCCGCGTTTTCCGACATCTCGCTTATCGGCGAGTATTTTTTGAAAATGACCTCACCCTCGCTGTTGGTGTATATCTCTAATGGGTCGCCCTCGCGAATACGCATAGTTCTGCGTATCTCCTTCGGTATAACGACCCTGCCTAAATCGTCTATTCGTCTGACAATTCCTGTAGCTTTCATCATAGCCTCCTGTATTTCCGGGGGCATAATGCCCCGCGATTTCTCGTGCTTGTATTATTTGCCGAATTTGGGGGATTATGCGCGCGAAAATGACAGGTTCTATTTTGATGAAATTCGAATCCGAATTTGAATTGCATATTTACGCTCACATGTGTGCTTTTAGCATCTGCACACTGCTATTAACGGCATCTATCTATAGATATAATATAAAATAGTTATCTCTTCAATATTTTATTCAGTTCAAAAGCGGATGATAAACTGCCAAGATGCATAATGCGAAATTTTGGCCCAATAATTTGACCCAATAAAGCGATAAAATGAAATTCATACAAAGATGATCATCTGATCACATAAATCAAAAGCCATACCCGAGAGTTCGGATATGGCTTTATTGGCACGTTTGTCAGGCGGCGGTGTTCTGAAACTATTGTATCAGGATTATTTTATGCATTGCAATTATTCCGAAGAGCTCTATTGCCGCTGCACTTGCCGGCTTTTGCACTCCTTAAGTGTGAAGCTTAGGCGCGAATATGCATATTATTATTTCCGAATATTTTGCAGATCTTCAGTCTCTTACTTTATTTCGATATAATAATCATATGTTTTTGTAGAGAAACCGTAGCCCTTATTTCCTGTCAACACATCGGGCTTGTCATATGAATACTCGTATTTTACTCTTATTCTTGCGATACCTGTTTCAAGAGCTGTTACTTCGCAGGAAGAGCTTATTGTTCCGGAAAGCGAAACCAGATCCGAACCCTCTACGACTTCCCATTCAAACTGTTCAGAATTGGCGCCGAAATATCTGTTGAGCGGGAGCTTTATGGTATCGCCCTTCTTTACGGTATAATTGTAATCTGCTCCCGTAAATCCGTCTTCATTCAGATTTGCGACGCATAGCGCCTCATATTCATACGGCTCATCCCAGAATTCGGCATAGATATAATATACGCATACCTCGCCTTTTTTGTAATACATGATCCTGACTGTAAGATCTTCAAACATGGTGTTTTCCCGCATGAGCGGCGTTACAAATTTTCCGTCATGCGCAGCGCCGAAGAATTGAGTCCAGTTATAATTTCCGAAATCGTTAAGAGTACTAAATTCATTGTTCCCGCGATTCACCCATGACTCGGTCCGCGTCATATCTTCAAGAGTGAAAACGTCGCCCGTCTGTACCCTGTCTATAGGAGTGCACAGGAAGAATCCGTTATCGCGCTGGAATGAACGGACCCACAGCTCATCACGGCTGCTTTCGGTGTTTCTGATATATTCTGCGGTCGCGGAATACGATTCGCCGTCGCAAATAACCGTTGCCGTTCCGGGGGCGGCTCCGAGACGTCCGTCAGATGTCTCATAAGTTCCGTCGCTCAAGCGATATAGGCCGGCGGTTGCCGAAATGCCCCCAAGTCCTACTTCTTTGGTGCCTCCGCTATACCTTAATCCCATATCAACAATATCCATGCTCTGCGGGATCCACAGCGCGAATGTAAGCTTATCGCGCTCGATAAATCCGTACATTGTTATATTGGCGGTTTCATCGGTATAATTAACTCCGGAAGTTTCTCTGACTTTTCCGCCTCCGACATAATCTATTCCCCAGCTAAAGAAAGAGGAGCCGTTGTCATATCCTTTCTCGTATTCAACGGTCTTTTTCAAATTATAATTTCCGTTGCAGATAGTATCAACATACTTTCTTATCACTTCGAGCGAATCTTTCTTTCCGGTGAAGTCCGTGACCGTATACTCTCCGCTGTCGTCGGTCTTGTTAAGCTCCAGGCTTCCTTCGCAGAATGAATACAGATCCTGAATGTACCTGCTCTTTTCGGTCGTATCGTAACTTATATCGCTGATGCTGTCGGAAACGAGCTCGCGGGTGATCTCTTTGAGCTGCGGCTCTTCGGGCTCTTTCTTCTTTTCTTCTTGCACCGCATCGTTTTCAGATGCGTCAATATCTGCCGAATTGTCATTGTTATCCGCTTTTGCAGGCTGTGTTTGCTCCTGCTTCTCTGCGGGCTGAGGGTCAACGGCCGTTGCACTCTTTGCGGGAGCGGTAACTTCATTTTTAGGCTGCGAGGCCTCACCGCAGGCACTTAAAAGCGCGCAGACAGCTATCGCGGCGGCGATTGCCAAAGCTGTAAATCTTTTCATAATCTCATTCCTCCATAAGAATTTATGCAGATATTATATCATTGTCCCCGAAATCTGTCAATATGAGCAAAAGTTAGAAGGAGCTCTGCTGAGGAGCTATAGCGCTTATATCCGTCGTCGTCATTGAAAAACATCTTTTGCCGCATAGCTTGACACTCGGCTATATGCGGCCTATAATTGACTTGTCACAGTCCGGCGGAAAGTGTTTGATCCGAAAGGAGAGATTTTATGAAATATCCGTTCAGAGACCCGTCGCTCGCGCTTGATAAAAGGGTGGACGACCTTGTGTCAAGGCTCACGCTTGACGAAAAAATATCGATGCTGACGACGTGGCAGAAAGCAGTGCCGCGCCTCGGGATCGACGACTGGCACATCGGTGCGGAAGTCGCAAGAGGCTATGTCTCACGCAACCCAGAGAAGCCCACCACGGTCTTTCCCGAGCCGATAGGTCTTGCCGCAACGTTTGACCCCGAGCTTATGGAAAAACTGGGCGAGATCGCCGGCAGGGAGGCGCGGATACTTCATTCGCAAAACCCGAAGACAAATCTTATGCTCTGGGGGCCGACGGTCGATGCCTGCCGCGACCCGCGCTGGGGAAGAAACGAAGAGGGCTATGGCGAGGACCCGTTTCTGACCGGAACTTTAAGCAAGGCGTATACCCTCGGAATGGCGGGCAGGGACCCCAAATATATGCGGACGGTGCCCACCCTCAAGCACTTTTTTGCCAACAACAACGAGTTCCAGCGCGACCGCTGCAACGCGAACATCACCCAGCGCTGCAAATTTGAATATTACTACGAGTTCTTCCGCCCGTCGGTAGAGGAGGGCGGCGCGCGCTCGATGATGGCGTCTTATAACGAGATATCCGGCGTTCCGGCGATGCTGAATCCCGACCTTCAAACGGTAGTAAAGGACAAATGGGGGCTCGACTTCGTCGTGACTGACGGCGGCGACTTTTCGCAGAATGTCACCGCTCACAAATACTCCTCGAGCAACGCCGAGACTATAGCCCTCGCCCTTAGAGCGGGGACCGACATAATGACCGACGGCGCCGAGACCGTCTCCGCAGCGGCATACGGCGCGCTCGAAAAGGGGCTTATTACCGAGGAGGACATCGACCGCTCATTAAAAAACAGTCTCCGCGCAAGGTTCAGGGTCGGCGAATTCGACTCGCCCGAAATGAACCCGTATTCTTCGCCCGACCCGTCGGAGATGGACTGCGAAGCTCACCGTCTGACAAATCACAGAGCCGCGCTCGAGCAGTTCGTTCTTCTGAAGAACAGCGGGCTCCTGCCGCTGAAAAAGGGCGTTAAAATCGCGGTGATAGGCGATATCGCCTCGCAGAACTATATGGACTGGTACACCGGCTGGTCGAGCTATAACATAACGGTGCTCGACGGGCTCAAAAAGCTTTTCGGAGAGGAAAACGTCCTATATGACGACGGCCACGACAGAGTAGCCGTCCGCTCAAAGCTCAACGGCAAATACCTCTTTGCCGGCGAAGACGGAAGCATTTTTGCGTCGGGCGATAAACCTTGCGGAGGCTCGGTGTTCATAAAGGCGGATTGGGGCGGCGAGGTCACATATAAAGTCGAATCGACCGGTAAATTCTTCACGACCGAGACGATGAAAGCCGACAGCGACACTACATACCGCTGGTTCAACCAGGAGATATTAAGGCCGCAGGATCAGGACGGCGGCAGGACGTATGTCACATACTTCAAGCGCTCCGTATTAGGTATCGACGATGCCGGCAAGCTTGTTCAGATGCCGATAAAAGCTCCCAAACCCGAGACGCAGTTTGAGGAAGTCGTTATTTCCGACGGAGCTGCGAGAGTCAGAGACCTTGCCGAAAAAGCCGACGTCGTTATAGCCGTTCTCGGGAATAACCCGATGATAATTGCAAGGGAATGTTACGACCGAAGCAGTCTTAAGCTCGCCCCGCACCAGACCGAGATCTTCCGTGCGGCGGCAGACGCCAACAAAAACACCGTCCTGGCGATAGTCTCGGGATATCCGTTTGCGATCCAGGAGGAGGAAAATCTCGCCTCTGCGGTCCTCTGGTCCTCACACGCGGGACCCGAACTCGGCAGCGCATTTGCCGAGGTAATATCGGGAAAATATAACCCCGCGGGAAGGCTTCCGCAGACCTGGTATCTCTCCGAGGACGACCTGCCTCCGATAACCGACTACGACATCATCTCGAACGGCTCCACCTATCTCTATTTCAGGGGCGATAAGCTCTATCCGTTCGGCTTCGGGCTCAGCTACTCCGGCTTTGTCTATTCGGATATGTCGGTAAAAAAGCTCTCGGACGGTGTCGAGATATCCTTTAAAGTCAGAAACGCCTCTCGGCGCGACGGCGAGGAGACCGCGCAGGTGTATTTCAAAGCTCTCGAGCCGAGCGTAAAGCGCCCCGAAAAGCAGCTCTGCGGCTTTGAAAGAAGACCGATAAAAGCCGGCGAGACGGCGCAGTTCACAATAAAAGTAAACTACCGTCAGCTGCGGTTTTACGACGTTACGCGGGAGAAATTCGCAGTTGAAAAGGGGAAATATCTGTTCTTGGTCGGGCCGTCGAGCGAAGACTTCCCGCTGTCCGAAGAAGTCGGTATCTCCGGAGAGGCAATTCCTCCGCGCGACCTCGGTCTTGCGACCAAGGCGATAAACTATGACGAGAGCCGCGGCTCGAAGATGAAGTTTTCAAAATACGGCGGATTCTGGTATATGTCGGGCGGCGAGCTTGTATTCGACAGGGCAAAACTGTCGGGCGGCAGGATAATTCAGCTGAAATACGCTACCGTCGGACGGAGCGGCAGGCTTAAGATACTGTTCGGAGAGGATACGGTTTGCGAGGAAACCCTCCCCGCCACCGCAGGCGAAGCGGAGTTCAGATATCTGACGCTTAAAATCAAGCCGAGAAGCGGCGTCAGGCCGCTGACGCTCCGCCTCGACGGCATCACCCTTGCCGAATTCAAGGTCGGATAAAATTTTTGCCGAAGCAGATAACCGCATAAATCAAAAGCCATACCCGAGAGATCGGATATGGCTTTGCTTTATATTAGACCCCGCAGAAGCAGCCGGCTCTGTGGTGCCCAATCCGCAAATTATCACCGTAAAGTTGCAAAATAGCCCAATAAGGCCTCAATTTTATTTCATATTTTACATTTATTATAATATCGTACATTGATTTGAGAATCAATATATGTTAAAATGAACATAAACAAAAATCAAAAGTTCTTGAAATTGTGCACTTTTGCACCACTTTTTGACGATTTTCCGAACAATCGGTCAAAAATGCTGCCGTTATTCAAATTGTCCACCTTTGTTTCATAATTTGCATATTGTGCATCAAAAAGGCCCTTCAAAAGCCGGGCGGACGCCCGAAGGCTTTGAAAATAAAGTAAACGGAGGTATTAAAAATGAGAAGAATATTAGCTGTAATATTGTCTCTGGCGCTGATGCTGTCAATTTGTGCCGGCGGCGGGATAATGCTGCAGGCTGATGATGTTGATACTGCTTCTATGCAGCTCGCGTTTGAATGGACGGCACCGCAAAAGGACAGCGTCGCTGCCGGCTGGACATGGACCGGCAGCTTTCTTGACGAGACGCAGAATCGGGAATTCTTAAGCGCTATGGGTTTACCAAATGCTTATCTCGAGATAGAGGGCAACAGCACCTGCACCGAATACGATGCAACCGTTCAGTTCTTTATCAACGGTGGCAGCGCCTGTCAGATAAGCGGGAGCTATCGCGGAGAATTCAAGTGCGGCGTGGCAGTTTCTCAGGCGCTCCAAGATGCGCAGAAAGAGCTTCCCGTCACCGAAGTTGTATTCCAGTTTATGATTTGGGAGCACGAGAAGAACCACCTTGAAGACGGTGAGGAAGTTGCGGACAAGAACTTCTATCTTAACGGGTTGAGAATTTATATCCCGAAGGACACGGTCGCTTTTGAGTGGACGTCCTCCGAAAAGAACACCGTTGAAGCAGGCTGGACAGGTACGAATTTCCTCAACGAAAGGCGTCAGGACTTTTTGGTCGCCCTGAGTCTCCCCGATGCATACCTCGAAATAGAGGGCAACAGCACCTGCAGCGAATATGCTTCGTCGGTGCAGTTCTTCCTCAATGAGAATTACGATGCCGGAGCTTATCAGATAAGCGGGGAATACCGCGGAGAATTCAAATGCGGTACGCCTATATCCGCGGCGCTTGCTGCAAAAGGTGAGCAGCTCCCCATAACAGAAATTACATTCCAGTTTATGATTTGGGAGCACGAGAAAAAACACTTAGAAAACGGGGCTGAAGTTCCGGACGGAAAGTTCTATATTAACGCTCTGAGAGTTTATGCCCCGAGCAGTTCCAAGCCCGAGCCCTCTCCCTCCACCGAAGTCGAGCTCAACGTTTACTGGTATCCCGCACAGCACGACAACACCTCTACCTGGGATAACACCTATTACGAAGGCTTCACCGGCGACGAATACTACGACGTCTTCGGCAAGGAGGCCGAGATAGTAAAGGACGTTTCGACAAAGTGGGATATCGCTAATGACAACTGGCAGTATATCTGGCTCGGAATCGAAGACAAGCAGCACGATCCGCGCCACTCGTTTACCGTCGAAATCTCGGATATCGTCTTCCGCACTGCCGACAGTGAATACACCTACTCCGGCGCAAAGGGCAAATATTCCGCGGAAGCTTGGGGCAGTGTCATGATACCCGTAAAGGTCGCCGACGTGTGCGGCGAGCAGAATACTACTGATTTTCTGAGAGGCTTGGAGACTGTAACCGTCAATCTTATCTGCACCGAACATAACGGCAACAAAGCCGTCTTCGACCCCACCTTCGCCTCAAAATCGCTTGTACTCTCAGACCAGATAGGCGTCAATTTCTTTATGAATCTCGGCGGCCTGACCGAAGCGGAAAGGCAGAGCAGCTATATGACGTTCACGGTGAGCGGGAATGAGCGTCGAGTCAATTATGACGGAAGCTTCAGAGACGAAACGAGTGGCACCTATTATGGCTTCACCTGCCCCATAAATTCCATTCAGATGGCAGACACGATCACCGCAGTCTTCCACTACGGCGACGGAAAGACGGTCAGCGAGACCTATTCCGTGAAGGATTATGTTGACTATATCAGCGGACAGTCCGGCTTCTCCGAAGAAACGGTTGCTTTGGTAAACGCCCTTGCCGACTTGGGCCATTATGTGCAGCCGGTACTTGCAGAGACAAACGGCTGGAACCTCGGTTCTGACCACGCTATAATGGAAAGCAAAACCGAATATAATTCCGAAACGGTCAGCGAAGTTAAAACCAAGGCGGCAGAATATAAATATGAAATTGTGCGCCCCACAGGAGCAATAATTACCAATCTCACCTATTCGCTCGATCTTGAGACAAAAACTTCTATCAAGATCTATGTTGAGGTTGCAGAGGGCAGCGAGGTGAGCGCAACTGTGAACGGCCAGCCTGCCGCTAACTGTTCCCTGCTATCGGACGGCCGTTACTGCATCGTGATCGGCGACATTTCAGCACATAAATTGGGAGACAAGTACAATGTCACTATAACCGCCGGCAACGAAACCGCTACAATCACAAACCTGTCGGCCCTGTCCTACGTCAACACCGTACTCAGTTCCGACAACGTATCAAACGAAGAATCTTATGCTGTAGCATCGATTTACAACTACTATGTTGCAGCTGAGAAATATATATCTGCAAAAGGAGAATAAATTATGGAAAAATATGAAGCTCTTGAAATGGAAGTCATAGTTTTTGAGACCGAAGACGTTATTACGACAAGCTCAAATAATACAAATATGCCTGAACAACCGTTCGGTAAATACGGTTTTGGCGATACGGAATTTTAACCGAAGCAGGAATCAAGAACGGGCGAGCATTTGGGGGAACACCGATGAGACATATCTATATAGTGATACCGGCAGTGTGTCTGGCACTTGTCGTGTTGACCTCGTGCTCTAAGGTCGGCAGGAACGAGGGCGAGGTATCCGCTTCCGTCACGGTCGCGGAGACCGCCGCCTATACAGTGCCTTCGGAAAGCGTGACAGAGCCCGAGAGCGAGACCGAAGCTTCAACTTTTGAAACAACGGAAGCTCCCGCTGCCACCACGACGGAAAGCTCTGCCACTCAGCCGGTCACGACTACGCCTTTGCCGACGACGGCCGCTGAAACATCGCGTTCAACCGCTGCAACGCAGCGCACCACGGCTCCGACCGCCGCAGCTTCTCGGCCATCTACGGTAAGCTCGGAAGAAACCGAGATCTTAAACGATGAGACGGAGATAGTGTACGACGAGGAGTCGGAGATCCTGAACGATGAGGAATATATTTACCCTCCCGCAGAATCGTATCAGGACGGTTGGCAGCCGTTCTTCCCGCCCGTTCCTCCGACAACGGGACAGCAGACCGAATCCGCTCCGAGCAAAAGCGGCAGTGTCACGAATAAAGACGGCGACATTCTGCTTCCGGAGGTTCCCTGACGGTCGGGCAAACAAAGATCAGAAGCAGGCGGTCGGTATTGGCCGCCTGCAGTTTTATTTCAGGAGACGGAAAATGACGGATACATACAGACTTGCGGAACTTAATATCACGGTGTCTTCGCTTTATGACGAAGTTCATCGGCTTTGCAGGGACTATCTTTCACCCGAGCCAAAGGCAGATTTCAAAGTAGTTACAACTCAGACAGATATTGACTTTGAACGTGAAAAGTCAGCGCGAGAGGACGAAGCCGAGGGCAGACCGGTGCAGAAGTTTACCGACGGTTATCTTGAGACGCTGGCTGTCTACCGCAAGATTGCGGAGAAGCTCCCGAAGTATGACGCTTTTCTGTTTCACGGCTCCTGCATCGCGGTGAACGGCGAGGGATATATCTTCACGGCAAAAAGCGGCACCGGAAAAAGCACGCATACGCGGCTGTGGAGAGAACTGCTCGGGAATCGCGCTGTAATGGTCAACGACGACAAGCCGCTTATACGCGTGAGCGAAGCCGGAGCCACCGTTTACGGAACTCCTTGGGACGGAAAACACAGGCTCAGCAGCAACATCTCCGCCCCGCTTAAAGCACTTTGCATTTTACAAAGAGCGCCGGACAATTCAATATACCAAATCACCGCCGCCGAAGCGTATCCTATGCTTTTGCAGCAGGTCTACCGACCCTATGACGGCGAAGCGATGAAAAAGACGCTTGATCTGATCGACAGACTGGCTTCTTCCGTAAAACTGTGGCGGTTAAACTGTAATACTGATATTCGGGCGGCAAAGATCGCCTATGACGCTATGAAAGGATGAGTAAATTTTGAAACTGAACAGAAACTTTTTGCTGCACACCGTAAACTCCGAAACCGTCCTTGTCCCGACGGGCGAGGCGGGATTCTCCGGAGTGGTCAGAGGCAATAAGACTTTGGGTGCAATACTGGAACTCCTCAAAACCGATATTACAGAGAGGGAGATCGTTGCGGCATTGCAGGCAAGGTTCGATGCGCCGCAGGGAGCCGTCGAAAAAGACGTGTCAAAGGCGCTTGCGGAGCTGAAAAAGATAGGAGCTATTGATGATTAACAGCTCTTTTGAAGAGATGATTGAAAAAGAGGGACGGCTCATTTATTCGAGCGTCGGCGACAGTATGCTTCCCTTGATTCGCGAGGGAAGAGATATTGTCATAATCGGGCGCTGCAGCGGAAGGCTGAAAAAGTATGACGTTCCGCTTTATAGGCGGGACAGCGGGCAGTATGTGCTTCACAGAATACTCGAAGTAAGGGAAAACGACTATGTTATCTGCGGCGACAACCGATGGTCAAAGGAGACCGGAATCACCGACAGGCATATAATAGGCGTTCTGACGGCAATAGTCAGAGACGGCAAAGAGATTTCGGTGAACAGTTGGCGCTGCCGGCTGTACGCGCATATATGGTGCGATCTTTTCCCGCTGCGGGCGGTCATTCTTAAGGCGATACGCATTATAAAGGGGTGAACGGATATGTCTTACAAAGAATACGGCCCGTTAATCTCGGACTTGATTTACCTTGTAATATGCGCAACAGAGGAAAAAACTCCCGACGCAGAGAGAGTCGGCAGAATTGATCTCTCGGCGCTGTATACGCTCTCGGAGCGTAATCTTCTGACGGCGATAGTCGCTATGGCTCTGGAAAGCGCAGGAATCAAGGACGCTGCGTTTACCCAAGCAAAGGGCAAAGCCGTGCGCAAAGCGGTGATGTTTGATATTGAGCGCGCCGAGATCACTGCCGAGCTTGAGAAGTCCGGCATATGGTATATGCCGATAAAGGGCTCTGTTCTGAAAGATATTTATCCGAAGCTCGGAATGAGGCAGATGGCGGACAACGACATTTTGTACGACGGGTCAAAGACGCAGGAGCTCCGCGAAATAATGGAAAAGCGCGGCTATTCCGTGGGCGACGGCTTCGGAAAAGGAGTTCACGATCAATATTTCAAAGAACCTGTGCTGAACTTTGAAATGCACAGAATGTTGTTTGCGCCGTCGGTCGGGCAAAAAATTTACGAATATTATTCCGACCCGACGTCTTTGATGATAAGGGATACCGACAGCAACTGCGGGCGGCATTTTTCGGCGGAAGATTTCTATGTATATATGATAGCGCACGAATATAAGCACTATTCCGCAGGAGGCACAGGGCTGAGGTCGCTTTTGGATACATATTTATATCTGAAAAAGGAAAAACCGGATATGAACCGCGTCTCAGAAGAACTCGAAAAGCTCGGAATCGGTGCATTTGAAGCTAAGAACCGCTCGCTGTCGCTTCATCTGTTCGGCGGGGAGACCCTGACGGAGCAAGACTGTGAAATGCTTAGGTATATTCTTAGCTCCGGCACCTACGGAACTACCTCGAACCGCATTGCAAATCAGGTGAACGAGCTGGGAGGAGGCAGGCTCGGGAAGGTAAAATATCTTTGCAGCCGAATTTTCCTGCCAATGGACGATGTAAAGACCGCCTATCCGTTCTTTTATAAGCATAAGATTCTTATGCCTTTTCTTGTAATATTCCGCTTGGGCAAAGCGCTGACCGTTAGGCGGGCGGAAGTCAGAGCGGAATTGGAGATTCTTGCGAAGAGGGAAAAGAAGTGAGGTAAAATCAGCGCTGCCGTGATGCGCGGCACTGTCGCCGAGCATCGAAAAACTTGACAAGTGCAAGAGGGCGTGGTATTATGATCATATAATAAAAAGAGGGGGATATTATGGATTATACTGCCGTTGAAAAGTTGGTTTTAGAGACAAAAAAGATAATCATGTCGAAAACCTCGCTGAAAGTTTCCGTCAAAGCCAAAAATGACTTTGTTACAGACGTCGATCTTGCCATAAGCGGGTTTTTAAAGGAAAAACTGCGTGAAATAGATCCTTCTGTAGGCTTTCTGTCGGAAGAAGAGAAGGGCTCGCTGTCCGATAACTGCTGGATTCTGGATCCGATAGACGGAACTACCAATCTTATTTACGGGTATAATCTCAGCTCGGTATCTTTAGGGCATTATTACAACGGCCAAATTATATACGGGATAGTATATAATCCGTTCACGGAGGAGATCTTTACCGCCGAAAAGGGCAAGGGAGCTTACTATAATCATAAGTTGCAGCTAAAAGTAAGCTCACGCACCATTTCCGAGAGCCTTATAGAATTCGGCGCGGGCTCTACTCATAAAGAAAACGCCGAGGAAAGCTTCAGGCTTGTGATCGAAATTTTCAAGCATTGCGTCGATGTCCGCAGAATATGTTCTTCGGCAATAGACCTTTGCTATATTGCTGCCGGAAGGATCGACGGCTATTTCGAAAAGGTATTAAAGCCTTGGGATCTTGCCGCGGGCTCTCTGATCCTTGAGGAAGCAGGGGGAAAGATCACCGATTATAAGGGTGATCCTCTTCAGTTCGCAACGAGCACTTCGGCGGTCGCATCTAATGGCGTAATCCACGATTTCCTGATTAAAACCATAAGCAACTTCGGCGATTAGAGTTTTAAATGGGAGATAATGAAGATGAGCGATTCCTCAAAACATTATGAAAAAATAAATAACATTTCGGTCTCAATACTTCTTCTCGTGTTTCAGGCGTATCTAATGTTCGCGCTCAGCGGTATAGACCTGTTGAATTTTTCGATGATTCAGAACAGCGTGACCAGATATTGCGTTCAGGTCCTGGTCCAGCTCCTGGTTTTTACCTGCTTATATACGGTCATTCATATTGTAGTTAAAAAGACGTATTTTTTCGTCTGGAAGCACAGGAACAGAAGCATTTGGCTCGAAGGAATGTGGCTTCATATCCACGTTAAAAACAATATAAGGGTCGGTACCGTTGAGATCAAGCAGCACTTCAACGAAATCGGCGGAATAGGACATAATATAAGTCCCAACAGCGCGGATAAAAAAGATACGACGTGGTCTTATGTTACCGGATGGGTGGAAGATGTAAACGGAGCGCGTGACTTTGTGGCATATTATAAAGCAACAAAAGTCAAGAGCAATTCTACCCGCGACGGAGTTCACGCCCTGTCCTTAGAAACTCCAAACCAAAAAAACAAATTCACGACTCAGATGATCGGCGCGTTCCGCGACACCTTTGCCATTGAAAGCGACAGCATAAATGTGGTCAACGTCGGGGATCACGCAGGGGAGCTTTTCTTCTTTAAGATGTCGAAAAAATGCCGCGACTATCTTATCGACGAAAACGGTTTTTCATATCCCAAGCTCTCCACTTTACATACGCTGGAAGAGTTCAGCAGCGAGCCGTATGTGATAAAATTAAGGGAGATACTGCAGCAGCCTGAAAACTCATAAATTCTTTAAAACGGCCGCCGTCGGTCATCTTCTGACAAAGAGCAGATAAAAAATCACAGCATATTCAAGCCCTTGCCTCGGTCCGAACCGAGCAGGGGCTTTAAATGATTTCCGATATGTCCGCAGATGTTCGGGCCCGAAGAACGGTATAGATTGACCTCTTCGGCAAAAAATGATATAATTCCGTATAAAGACAAAGTCCGGAGAGAAACAGTGTGCGCTTTTGCCTAAAGAGCGCCTTCTTCGGAAGCAGTAAAACGCCTTTGGAGAAAATTTGCCATATTATCTTATGAAAAGCCGCAGATGACCGAATATCCTCGAAAAGCGGTAATATATGCTCTTAAGCAACAGGAGGATAAAAATGTCCCAATCCGTAATTTATTCCGTTTTCTTTGCACTTTCACTGCTGTGCATTGCCGTGACCGGAATATGCGTATTCAAAAACAAAAACGATCCGGCCGTGCCGATCATAGTCAAGCTTATAATAGGAATATATTTTGCCGCGTTTTGCTTCTGTCTGCCTGTGGACTTTGCAGCAGGTGTCGAGGAATTCGGCTGGGACTGCATAGAAAAATTCTTCATATCGATCCACCACGCTCTTCAGATATTCGTTGTCAATCTTGATTATTCCCACATAACGGATACGGTGCAGAGTCTCGAAAACGAAGCCTTGAGAAATATTTATCTCGATTACGGCGCGGTGCTCTTTGTGACGGCTCCTTTTCTGACGTTCAGTGCGGTGCTCACGTTCTTTAAGAGCTTTTTGAACGGTATCGGATATAACCTCTGCCGCAAAAGACCGCTGTATATCTTTTCGGAATTAAACGGGCATGCGCTTATCCTTGCAAAAAATATCCTTGAAAAAGAAAAAGACTCCAAATTAAAGCCGATGATAGTTTTTACCGACGTGATCTTCGGCGAAAACGAAACCGGTTATGAGCTGACCACGGAAGCGAGAAAAATCAAAGCGCTTTGCCTGAAAACAGATATCGCCCATCTGAATATAATATCCAAAAAGCAGGATACGGAGATATTCCTGATCGGCGAGGACGAGTCGGAAAACGTCCGGCAGGCTTCAATAATAACGGGCGCGCTGAATCAGAGCGTCAAAAAGCTGAATGTAAAGATATTCGTGTTCGCCTCAAAAGAAAGCAGCCGCTATACTCTCGATTCTTTGGACTGTACAAACCTTCTTAATCAGGACACCGTATCACAAAACAAAGCCAACGGCTTCAAGCTCCGCAGGATAAACTGCATAAGGCAGCTTGTGTGGAGAACGGTCCCCGATATGGACATCGTCGGTAAGAGCCGTGACGGCGTCATTTCGGTCATGATAGCCGGAATGGGATCATACGGCTTGGAATTTTTCAAGATGCTCGTCTGGTTCTGCCAGATCGACGGCTGTAAGTTGGAGATAAACCTTTTTGACAAAACCCCGAAGAGCGAGTACGGCGGACTCGAAAGCGTCATCGCAAGGCAGTGCCCCGAGCTTATCGAAAAGAACGGCACCGAATACGATATTATGATGTTCGACGGTATAGATTTCACCACCGACGGGTTTGCGAAGCTTCTTGAAGGGAGCGGCAGCGTCTCCGAAAGGCTCAGGCGAACCGATATCGCCATAGTCTGCTCCGGCAATGACGACCTGAACATCGAAATGTCAGTATATCTCAGGGAACTTTTCGACAAATGCAATCACGTCGTTATGGCCAAAGATAAGGAAACGGATATTGAAAACGAAGTGCCGGACATATATTCGGTGGTCTACGACAGCAGAAAATACGGTTCGGTTTCGGGCGGCAGCAAAGCGGAATTTCTCAAGAACCATCAGGAGCAAAAATATCATATCCGGTTCATCGGCAGCGTAGACGAGCAGTATTCGTATGACAATATATACAGTGCAGAAAAAGAAGCCGACGCTTTTATATATCACAACAAATGGTCGAAGACGGCAGAGAAAACAAATGAGGAGCGCCTGAAGTTCGACAGATTCGAGTTTTACAGGCAGTCGTCTATGGCCACGGCCGTTCATCAGGGCTATTTGAGGGGCGCAGGTATTTACGGCAGAATAGAGTGCCTTTGCGGCAGAAATGATGATATGTGCGAATGTGAAAACTGCGTAAGGCGCAAGAGAATGGAGCACGCAAGATGGATGGCATATATGCGCTCCGAGGGGTATTCCTACCGAAAAGAGCGCTTTGACCGCGCCAAGCTGCACAATGACCTGATCGACTGGGGCGAACTCAGTAAATCGGAACATTCAAAGGATTAAATCAGTCTCAAAGGAGAAAATTTATGTATACACCGCACCCGCTTGATACAAAAGATGTGATGCTCAGCGATGAAATTTTAGAGTTGACCGAAAAAATAGCCGAAAACGTCCACGAGGTCTGGGCGTCAGGAAGAATAGCCGAGGGCTGGACATACGGTGAGACGCGGGACGATGAAAAAAAGACGACGCCCTGTCTTGTGCCGTACAGCGAGCTTCCGGAATCGGAGAAGGAATATGACAGAAACACCGCGATGGAGACTATCAGAACAATTATTAAATTGGGATATAAAATCGTCTGACCGACAATAAAAAGGAGCGTTATCAATGCAATACATCGACATTTTTCTTGCGTCGTCCATCGACGATCTTCACAATGAGCGAATGGAACTCGGCAACTACATCCGTATCCTGAATGACATGTATCAGAGCCGCGGGATATATTTCCGTCTGCATATGTGCGAAGACATCTCCGACGAGCTTTCAACAAAGCGCTCACAGGAGATTTACAACGACGTAATCCGGCAGTGCGATTATTTCTACATTATGTGCTGGCATAAAGTGGGGAAGTACACCTTAGAAGAGTTCGACGTCGCGCTTGAGCAGTTCCGTGATACCGGCAAAGCGCCGAAGATAACTACTTTCTTTAAGCAGACAGATGAACCCGCAGAGGCCGTTCGGAAGTTTATGGAGCGACTTGACGGCGAGCTCCAGCATTACTACACGGTCTTCGACAGCATAGACTCCGTCAAGCTGAAAATATTGCTTGAAATGGCCCAGCGTCCGGAGCTTCAGATGCAGGTGACCTGCCAAGACGCAAAGCTCACGCTAAACGGTCAGGAAGTCAAGGACATACATATGGACAGGCTCCCGTTTTATGCCAATCACGACAAAATAAACGAGCTTCGTGAGCGTCTCGAGCAGCTGAGCAAGGATTTTATCGATGTAAAGCTTGAAATAGCCGCCGACCCGCAGAACGACGAGCTGTTTTCAAAGCTGTACAAGCTCAGCGGAGAGAAAAACAAGGCCGAGGAAGAACTTCACAAGCTTGAAATGGACCTGATGAAGCTTGCCTCTCGGGTGGTCGAGCTGTCCACAAGCGGAGAATATCTGACTCAGCGCGCAAAGACGGCTATGCAGCTGTTCGAGCAGGGCAGGGTCAGGGAGGCACTTGTCATTCTCGATGATGAAGAGCGCCGCCGCGACGCGCAGCGCACCGCCGAGAAGGCGACCGAGATCAAGAAAGAGTATCGGGCATACGTCAAAGAATGTCAGCTTAAGATCGACGGGTTGACCTCGGAGGGCGTGACGGCGGAATCCGCAGAACAGATCGTTGCGCTTTATGAAGAGATCGAAGGCTACGTCCGCGACGGCGGGCTGGACAGGGCGTGCCTTATTGCCTATATGGATTTTCTTGTTAGTCAGCGCGATTATCAGAAAGCATTAAAAAAGGGCGAGCAGCTGTATCATTACTTTAAAAGTACCGATGTTGATGATTACACTTGGGCAACATTCTGCAACGGTTTTGCCATCTTGAAAAGAAATATCAACAGCTATGGCGAGGCGGAAGATCTGTATAAAGAGGCGTTGGAGATTTATCGCAGATTGGCGGAAAATGATCCTCGGTCGTATGAACCCGATGTTGCGAATGCCTGCAATAATCTTGCCACATTATATTATGCTGTAAATCATTATAAAGAAGCTGAAATATTATACAATGAAGCCTTCGGGATCTACCGCAAATTTTCAACATATTTTCCTTTGGAATTTGAACCTGCTGTGGCGATGATATGCAAAAATCTTGCCTCATTATATGATGATACGAATTACCGCGAAGAAGCAGAAAAGCTGTACAACGAATCACTGAACATATATCGCAGATTGGCAAAAGATGATCCTCAGGCTTATGACCCCTCTTTGGCGAGTATATACTTTGACCTTGCCATGTTATATGAAAAAGAAAAACGTCTCGACATGGCCGAAAAGCTGTTTAACGAGGCTTTGGATATCCGTCTGAGATTGGCAAAATATAACCCTCAGGCATATGAGCCTGATGTGGCGAAAACATGCTATCATCTTGCCTCTTTATATTCCGAAGCTCATCGTTATGAGGATTCCGAAAGATTTTTTAAGCCTGCATTGATTATTTACCGTGAATTGGTAAAAGAATTTCCTCAATCTTATGAGCCAGATCTAGCGATCACCTGCAATAATCTTGCTCTTTTATATCAGGCCGTTAATCGCTTTGAAGAAGCCGAAAAGCTGTTTAACGAGGCTTTAGAGATACTTCGCAGATTTGCAAGATCAAATCCCTCTGCATATGAGCCGGACTTGGCAAGTATATGCCATAATGCTGCTGTATTTTATTATAGATATGTGAATCGGCCCGACATAGCTGAAAAATTATATAATGAGGCTTTGGAGGTATATCTCAGGCTGGCAAAAGATAATTCTCTGATCTATGAACCCTCTTTGGCGTATACATGCAGTGATCTTGCTCATCTGTATTATGACAATAAACGCTTTGATGAAGCCGAACAATTATTTAATACTTCCTTAACAATTTACCTGAGATATGAAGCGGACAATCCGCAGGTATTTAAACCCAAACTGGCAAATGACTTCAATAATCTCGCTGTGCTGTATTGCAGTACAAACCGCTGCAAAGAAGCCGAGGAGCTGTTTTTAAAAGCGCTTGAGATCCGCCGGATATTGACAAAATACAACTCTCGGGCATACGGAACCGATTTGGCAGACACCTGCAATAATCTTGCGATACTGTACAAGACCACATATCGCGGCGACCAAGCCGAGAGAATGTTTAACGAGGGTTTGGAGATCCGCCTGAGATTGGCGAAGGAAAATCCGCCGGCATATGAGCCGAGCCTTGCGCTGACGCTGTTTAATATGGGGGTCACATATGCAAAACTTCAGATTTTAGATTTTGCAGAGAGACTGTTTGGTGAGGCTTTTGAGCTTGCCAAAAAGTACAAGGACACTAACGGCATCTGCCGCCGGATCTATGAATCTATTTCATCGGATCAGTGACCGATCATATCTTAACGCAAAAATCACGGGGTGAGGCTATGCCTTCAAAAGATCTGAACACGTTGCTGCTTGATTGGGACACCGAGGAAAACGCGAAGCGCGGATTATATCCCGAAGACATTACAGTAGGCTCCGCAGCGCGTGTCTTCTGGAAATGCCATATATGCGGCGGCAAATGGAGCACCGTTATGAAAGAGCGCCGCGGGTGTCCTTATTGCTGCGGTTTTAAAGCTCTGTCGGGTTATAATGACCTCGCGACAAAATGTCCCGAGCTGCTTAAAGAATGGGATTTTGAGAAAAACACGGATATATCTCCTTCAGAAGTTACATGCGGGTCGCAGAAAAAAGTATACTGGAAATGCGGGCAGGGGCACAGCTGGCAGGCGCAGGTGAACAGCAGGATTGCCGGCAGAGGATGTCCTTTTTGCCATAACCGCAAGGTCCTGAAAGGCTTTAATGACCTTGCGACCGTAGATCCGGAGCTTGCAGCCGAGTGGGACTGCGAAAAGAACGGCGAGCTTAGGCCGGAAGACGTTCTTGCCGGAACAAAGCGGGAAGTGTGGTGGAAGTGCCGCAAATGCGGCTCGGAATGGAAAGCAAGCGTCAGCGTAAGGCACAGGGGAAGAGGCTGCCCGTTTTGCTCGCGCTCAAGAGTCGCCCCCGGGAAAAACGATCTGAAGTCTCTTTTTCCAGATGTCTCAAAAGACTGGGATTACGAAAGAAACAGCCTGCTGCCGTCGGAGGTAATGCCCTATTCGCGCAAAAAAGTCTATTGGATATGTCCCAAGGGCCACCGCTATGCCGCAGTTATTTCGGACAGGGTAAAAGGAAACGGTTGCAGCATATGTTCGAGGGAAAGAAGAGTTTCTTTCCCCGAAAAAACGGTTCTGTATTATCTTAAAAAAGCGTATGGCGGCGCGGAGGCAAATTACAGGGCGGAATGGCTCGGGCCCTATGAAATTGACATTTTTCTTCCGGAATTCAATATTGGCGTTGAGTACGACGGAATATACGGTCACTCCAAACCGTTGGGAGTTATGCGCGACATAAGAAAAAACGGGCTCTGCGCACAAAACGGAATTACTCTTATAAGGATCCGCGAATACGGCTGTCCGCCCACCGATAAAAACTGCGTCGAATACATTATGCGTCGGGAAGATACGCTCAAAGACGCGGTGATATTTGCGATAAATGCAGTGCGCGGAGCTTCTGGCGCAGATGTCTCCTTAGATATGCCCGATATAGACATAAGCAGGGATTCGGGGGAGATCTATTCGCTCATAGAATTTTCCGAAAAAGAAAATTCCCTTGCCGTAAAATGTCCGGAGATTGCAAAAATGTGGCACCCGACCAAAAACGGCAGAATGACGCCGGAGCACGTTTCGGTCATGTCTTCCAAAAAGGTGTGGTGGAAGGGCAGCTGCGGGCACGAATGGGCGAGCCAGGTATCTTATGAAGCAAAAAGCGGCCTCTGTCCGTATTGCTCCGGAAAGCGCGTGCTCGAAGGCTTCAACGACCTTAAAAGCGTAAATCCTGCGTTGGCCGAAGAGTGGGACTATGAGAGAAATCTCCCCGTCACGCCGGACAAAGTGACTTTCGGAAGCGGGAAAAAGGTGTGGTGGAAATGCAAAAAAGGTCACTCCTGGAGGGCGTCGGTCGTATCGAGAAACCGCGGGAACGGCTGCCCGATATGCGCCAACCGCGTTGCTTTGGAAGGATATAACGATATCACGAGCATACCGGAGCTTTCCGGCTCGTTTGACCGCTCAAAGAACAAAGAAAGCCCGGAAAGCATTTGCATAGGCTCCGAAAAGAAGGTGTGGTGGAGGTGCGAAGTGTGCGGGCACAGCTGGCGTGCCCGTGTTTCGGACAGAGCCCACGGCTCGCCCTGCCCCGAATGTTCAAAGAGGGAGCGCAGCAAAAACGTCGCAAAGACATATGTCGCAAGGAGCGGCTCGCTGCTTGAAAACCGTCCCGATATTGCCGCCGAGTGGGACTATTCAAAAAATACCCTGCGCCCCGAAGACGTTACCTGCGGGAGCGAAAAAAAGGTTTGGTGGATATGCCCGAATTGCGGCGAAAGCTGGTGCTCAAGCGTTGCCGTAAGAGCCGGAAAAGCAGGCAGCGGCTGTCCGGAATGTGGGAAAAAGAAGCAGTCGGCAAGCCGGCGGCAGACTATTCTCAAAAGAAGGCAGCCGCTGTCCGTCACACACCCGAAAGTCAGCGAAAAATGGGACCATATCAAAAATGCACCGCTGACGCTCGATTCCGTTACGGCAGGCTCTGGCAGGAGAGTGTGGTGGCGCTGTGAAAAATGCGGCAGCGAGTGGCAAATGTGTGTTTGCGATATGTGCAAGAGAAAATTTGCCTGCCTTAATTGCAAAGAGTGATAAACGGCCCGATATGATCAGCCGATCGGCGATGCCGTCGGGCCGCAGTATTTGCAGGAGCTTTCCGCACCCTGCCGAACAGGGGTGCGGTTTTCTATGCCCCTTTTTCCCTCCCGCACTTGACTAATACCCGCCGAGGTGGTACAATACTATGGATTATAGATGCTTTATTGAGGTGATATTATGCCGATCTATAAATATGAGACCCATATGCACACGTCGCAGGGCTCGGACTGCTCCTCGACCTCGGGCGCAAAGATGGTCGAAAGGCTGAGTGAACTCGGCTATACCGGCTGCTTCATTACCGACCACTTCTTCGGAGGGAACACCGCAGTAAACAGAGACCTCGCAAAGCTCCCTTGGGAGGCCCGCGTCAGGCTTTTCTGCCAGGGCTACGACGACGCCAAGCGGCGGGGCGACGAGCTTGGCTTTCAGGTCTTCTTCGGGCTGGAGTTCGGCTGGCGCGCCACCGAGTTTCTGACCTACGGCGTGGACATGCAGTTTCTCATCGACCACCCCGAGATCGACGATATGCCGATAAACTACTTTGCCGACCTCGTTCACAAATGCGGGGGCTTCGTGGTCCACGCTCACCCCTTCCGCGAGGCCGACTATATAAGCACTATCCGCCTCTTCCCTCATAAGGTGGACGGAGTGGAGATATACAACTGCAACAACCGCGACGAGTTCAACGCCCGCGCAAAGTGGTACGCCGAGTCCTTCGGGCTTCCGGCTACGGGAGGTTCCGATTCACACCACCGCTGGTGCCACCCCAACGGCGGGGTATGCGTTGAAAAGAAGTTTGAAACGCCGTTTGATTATCTTGAGGCTATGAGAGCGGGCAAGCTCACCGTTTTGGAGCGCGACCACTCTACCGACTTCGACCCCGGCGCAAATCCCTGGGAATACTGCGTAAGGCCGAACGTTTCGCTTCTGCCCGAGGGCTGTGTTGATAAGGAGTAACGATGATATCTGTTGTGATACCCTCGTTTAACGAGGAAGAAAACATCTTTGAGGCTGCGAAAGCGATATCCGCAGTGCTCGCCGGCTCGGAATACGAGCTTATTTTCGTTGACGACGGCTCGACCGACGGCACCTGGGAAAAAATTTCGGAAGCTTCCGCCGACCCGCATATAAGGGGACTACGGTTCTCGCGGAATTTCGGCAAGGAGTCTGCAATAAGGGCAGGGCTCGAGGCCGCCTCGGGCGACGCGGCGGTCGTTATCGACTGCGACCTTCAGCACCCGCCGCAGGTGATCCCCGAAATGATAGAAAAATGGAAGAACGGCGCAAAGGTAGTTGAGGGCAAAAAGTCGGCGCGGGGGAGCAAGGGCAGCTCCTACAGCGTTTTCGCGGCGGCTTTCAATTCCGTTATGACCCGTGCCACCGGCTTCGATATGAGCGGAGCCTCAGACTTTATGCTCCTTGACCGCGACGCCGTAAAGGCGGTGCTTTCATACGGCGAAAACGGCAGCTTTTTCAGGGCGCTGGCGCAGTATGTGGGATTTGAGTCGGACAAGGTGTATTACGACGTTGCCGAGCGGGAGCGCGGCAGCGGAAAGTGGACGTTTTTCAAGCTTGTAAGCTACGCCGTAAAGAACATCGCATCGTTCACGTCGGCACCTCTGCTTTTGGGACTTGCCTTGGGGACACCGGTCATCGCGGCGGCGGTAGTGCTGTTCATACTTAAGTGGTGCAAGGTGCCGCTCGGCTCGTTCAGCGCAGGAGTTATCACGCTTATGCTCATCGGCGGGCTTATTCTTGTAACTCTCGGAGTGGCGGGATATTATCTCTCGCGGATATACGACGAGATAAAGCGCCGCCCGAAATATATAATCTCGGCCGACACAAAAGAAAGGAAGTAAATATGACGGAAAACGAATTAAACGGCGCTGCGGGCTCTTTGGAAGCTTCGGGCGAAGCTCTTGACGGAGCCCTTGAGCAGACCCTCGGCGAAGCGGGAGAGGTCCTTGAGAAGCTCGCAGAAGAACTCCCTGCCGAGGAAATGCCCAAAACCTCGCGTATAAAGCACTTTTTTGAGGATAACAGGTTCGGCAGATTTCTGTATAAGCACCGCTGGAAGTTCCTTATATTCTTCCTGCCGGTGGCGATAATGTATCTTGTATATGCCTTCTTCGGCGTTCACCCGTTCGGCGATATGTCGGTGCTGGTGCTCGACCTCAACGGGCAGTACGTCAGCTACTACGAGATGATGCGCGACGCCATCTGGGGCGACGGCAGCCTGATTTACAGCTGGTCTCGCAACCTCTCGGGCGAAACGATGGGAATGTTCGGCTATTACCTCGCAAGCCCGTTTATGTGGATAGTCGTCCTCCTGCCGCGCACGATGATATGCGGCGCTATCGAGATAATGGAGCTCGCAAAGATAGGCTGCTGCGGCCTCACTATGGCTTATTATCTCAAGAGGAGCAAAGGCGCCTCGGTTTCTTCTCAGGTGATATTCTCGGTGAGCTACGCGCTTATGACCTATATCGTCGTCGAGCTTATGAACCCGATGTGGATAGACGGAATGATATGGCTCCCGACAATCTTGCTCGGAATCGAGCGTCTCGTTGACGAGGGGAAGATGCTTCCCTTTATCCTGCCGCTGACGGTGATGTTCATTTCGCACTTCTACATCGGCTATATGATAGGCTTCTTCTGTGCGCTCTACTTTATTTACTATATCTTCTCCCGCCCGGGCAGGGCGATAGCCCCTCACTGGCTCACGGGAGGACTTAAATTCGCGGCTTCGGCGGGGATATCGGTTCTGAGCTCGGCTATAATCCTGATACCCGTTTACAACTCCCTCAGCCTCGGAAAGCTCGAATTTTCCACCCCCGATTTTACTCCCAAGAATCAGTTTGACGTCGTGCAGTTCCTCTCGAAGCTCTTTGCAAACAGCTACGATACCGTCCGCCCCGAGGGCCTGCCGATGATAGCCTGCGGAACGATAATGCTTATCCTCGTGCCGCTGTTCTTCCTCAACACCAAAATAAAGCCCAAGGAGAAGATCTCGATAGGGCTTCTGATGCTTGCGGTCTTCGGCTGTATGTACGTCTCGACCGTAGATATCGCGTGGCACGGCTTCCAGGTGCCGAACTGGTTGCCCTACCGCTATTCCTTCACCTTCTCGTTCTTGATGATAATCTGCGGATTCAGGGCTTTTGAGAACCTCGACGGCGTTTCGTATAAAGAGATATGCCTCACCGCCTTCGGCTGGATAGTCCTGCTCGTATATATAACCCAGCAGGATTACTATTATATGTATCTCTTCGAGACGGTCTGGTTCTCGGTCTTGGCGCTGTCGGTATTTGCCGGAGCGGTATACTTCTGCAAAAAATTCCCGAAGCCGGTGACGGCAATAGTCACCTGCGTCATCGTCTGCATAGAGATATTCATAAACAGCCTCTGGACGGTATATTCGATAGACTACGACGTTGTCTACAGCACATATTCCTCCTATGCGCCCTATTTTAAGGACGGCAGAGAGATAGTATCGCAGCTTGAGGAGCGCGACAGCGGGCTCTACCGCGTCGAAAAGACCTTCCACCGCACCGTCAACGACCCTATAGGAATGGGCTACGCCGGTATCTCGCACTCGAGCTCGACTATGAACACCCCCGTGCTGAAAATGCTGAAATCCCTCGGCTACGGTATGCAGGGGCATTACACCAAATATACCGGACAGACGATTTTAACCGATTCGCTCTTCGGAATAAAATATCTGATGTATAAAGAATCGAAGCCCGCCGAAGACGCCGTCAATACCGACGACGATCTCAAGCGCATAGCCTATGAAAACGAGATAAAGCGTCCGTACAGGCTCTATGAAAGGATAATGTCGCCCGAGACGACGGGAGTTGACGACATAGAGGTATACGAGAACCCCTATGCCCTGCCGATAGGCTATATGGCCGACAGCGATATTTTGGAGACCTCGCTCGCCTCAAACAATCCGTTTGCCAATCAGCAGGCGCTGCTCAGCGGCATAATCGGCGACGCGTCGCAAAGGGTCTTCCACCAGCTGTATCCGAGATTTACCGACACCGTGAACTGCACCACCGCCACCACCGGAGACCATATGATGTATACCACTTCGGTGGAGGGCAAGGACAGCTATCTTGAGTTTGTCTTGGACGTGGACACCGACCAGCCTATTTACGCTTTCTTCCCGACCATATATCAGCGCCAGTGCAATATGTGGCTCAAGGCCGACTCCTGGGACGTTCAGAACTACGCCTTTGTGGATTACTTCTTCACCGGCGACCACTACAGCATACTCAATCTCGGCTCGTTTGAGCCGGGCGAGACTATCCGCTTAAGAATGACCCTTGCCAACAAAGAAGCGTTATTCAGCGACGTGCTCTTCTATTCGCTCGATACCGAGAAGCTCGGCGATATATATGCCGACATAGCCGAGGGCGGCTGGGACATCACCGAACATTCCGACACCTATCTTAAAGGCAGCGTGAACGCTGAAAAAGACGGCGTTCTCTTTACGACTATCCCCTCCGAGCCGGGCTGGACTGTAACCGTTGACAGCGAAGAGGTCGAGCCGGTGCTGCTCCTCGATTCGCTTATAGGAATAGAGCTCAAAGCCGGCGAGCACGAGGTAACGATGAAATTCTTCCCCGACTACCTTAAGCTCGCGATAATAGTCGAGCTGATAGGGCTGTCGTTTATCGCGCTCGTGGCGGTCTTTGAGGTAAAGGACGGTGCGCTGATAAAAAAGATACTCCGAAAAACCGCTTGACCGAACGCGAAAAGAGTAGTAAACTGAAGATGAGAAAATTTTCGGCAGGTGCAACATTCCGCGCCCCTCGTGCGTATTACTTACAGAAACAAAAAAGGAGTGTTCACTATGAAAAAACTGTTTATTGCCTTTATCTGCGCATCGCTTCTTTCCGCCTGCGGAGCAGCTCCCGCGACTATAGGAGCCGACGTTATGCAGGATTTCCCCGAATCCGTCGCAGTGGCGACCGTCCCCGATGAGCCGGAGATCGCCGATAAGACCCTTTCGACCGAGCTCGGCAGCAGTGCCGAACCGTCAGAGAGCGACACCGAGCCCGCCGTAGGCGCATCTGAGTCTCCGCTCGAGATATACACCCCCGAGAACGAAATCCCCGAGGGACTTCGCCTTGAAATCGAGGCTTCGGACACCTACGCGACCTACCGCATTATAAACGGCACCGATAACGGCGTTACCTTCGGAGACATCAACGATTACTCGATAGAAGTCTTTGATACGGATTCCGACGGCAGCTGGATCGGCCTCGAAGCTGCAGACCGCCCCGTGAGCCTTATACTCATAACGCTTCCCGCAGGAGAGGTATCAAAATGCACCGTCGGCTGGAGCGGCGTTTACGGCAGGCTCCCCGAGGGCAGATACCGCCTTGTGAA
>CANRLU010000010.1 GCA_947631535.1 uncultured Clostridia bacterium
AATGTAGATACCATCATGCACTATAAATGAGCGTCTAAGCTATCGGCTACACTCATATAATAACAATTTTCCGCAGTTTTCTTTCATGGTGCTTAAAAAGGGTATTACCCCAATTTGACAACAGAAAATATAAAAATGTCAGCATTTTGGACACATCTTGTGCATTTGACATATTATGATGCAGGCTATTGCAAAACGGAGAATTATATGATAAAATAATAATAAATTATTACAGAGCAAGGATATCGCATATTTTGGATGTACATATGAATAAGAATAGTAAGCGGAAATTACAAAAGCTAAAACATCAGAGATATGTTAATCGTAAGATACAAAAGTGGCTAAGAAAGAGAAACAACTCGCAGAGCGTTGAATGTTTATCGCATATCGGCGTAGGAGCTTATAAAAAATTTGAGTATACTTCTGATGTTTTTGAGTGCCTAAAAAGGGCAGACTTCTTAGTGCCAACTAATTTCGAGTCTTCTGTTGTCCCTTTGACCATTCCGGAAGTTTTTTGCCTATCAAAAAACCCTGATGAATCATTGGGGTTTTTGCGAACCTTATACAGCGCCCTGTTGAATCCCGATGTTACGGAAATCCATTTTAATCATTTTAATTGCAGGTATATGGGCGTATGCGCTTCCACTATAATGGATATAATAATATTGGAATGCGTAAGATTTATAAGGAGCAAAGGCAGGACAATTCGGATTTCCGGAAGTGTAAAAGATGGCAGGATTTCAGATAGCGATGAAGTAGATACTTTAGTAAAAATGAGCGGTTTACTCAACCATTTGGACATATATCGAGGCAAAATTCAAAATGTTGAAAAGCTGGATTTATTAGTAAAAGGCGAATCATCTGAAGTTGCCGAGAAGTCTATTGAATATATTAATAGATCCCTTGCAAGGCATGGATATATGTTAACCAAAGAGGGTGTAAACCATTTTGGCAAATTATTTGGTGAAATAGTTGATAATTGCAAATTACATGGCGGAACCTCATCGGTTTGGTATACATTGGGGCATTATGTGTTTGATAAAGACAGCAATCTTGGCAAGTGTAATCTATGCATTTTTGATTTTGGTGATACGATATATGAAAGCTTGAAGAATTGTGATCAACCGAAGATTTTGAATAGGATCACACACTATGTAAAAAAATCACTAATTTCGTTTAAGTCTGTGAGAGACAAAGAAACATTATATACTCTGTTTTCCTTACAGCAAAGAGTATCCCGAATTATTGATAAGAATGTAGTAAGGGGCAATGGGACGGTAACATTTATTGAGGCCATTTTGAAATTATTTAATACTAACGATCGCAATTTCAAATCGTGTTTTAGTATTACATCTGGAAAGTGCAGTATACTTTTTGATGGAAAGTATCAATTAGCGGAAAAATCATATGCGAGCGGGTATTCAAATAAGATTATAGCGTTTAACCCGGAAAATGATTTAACTAAAGAACCTGACACGGATTATGTCAGAACACTTAAAAACAGTTTTCCAGGAACAGCTATATCAATGGAATTATATATTGATAGTAAATATTTGAAAGGAGTCGACTGATGTGGATAGGATAGATATGAGTGTTATAAGGGGAAAAAAGTACAAGGTGTTGTCCGGGGTAGACTTGGGAAAGCGTGCAAGGAAAGAATTCAATTTAGACTTACTTGATGAGCAAAAAAATGACGTTACATTCTTTGTCCCAAAAGATGTCTTTTCTGTCAATTCTTCTTTCTTTTCTGGGATGTTTCAAGCGAGTCTTAAAGAATTGGGAGAGAAAGAATTTCGCGAAAGATACAAGTTTGAATGTGATGATATTATCATGATGAATATTGAAAATGGAATTAGTAACATAGTTAATACAACGGATTTATTAGGCGGACAGTCATGAAAGAAAAGTCAGATGCTAAAAAAACAAATACAAAAAGCAAAATAAAGGGTTTTCCTACTTGTTTGTTTTTCTTCTTTTTATTATTTACCGTTTTATTGTTGATTTTTTTAGAAATTTGTGATTTTAAGACTTCTAGTGCAGAGGATAAAATTAGGAATGTAACATCTATATTCACTTGTATAACTGCCTCTGTTTCCCTTTACATTGCTAGTGCTGCTAGAAAAGAAGCGATAAACAACAGAATTATTGACAGAAAAAATGACATAACGCAGAATTGGTACAACACTTTAATCATTGAACGCCATTTAGATGCTGTTTTAATGTTTTTTGACAGCTGTGTAGAACTTATTGGAGTTTTGAAAGAAATTAATGCGAACAGAGAGAATATTTCATACTCAGACTATGATGAACAATGTAAAGCTAAAGTAATGAAACCGTTTACAAAGCAATACACACGTTTGCAATATAGTTTAGTATCTGATGCTAAAATCATAAGCGTGGAGTTATCTAATAAACTCTATGAATTGTTCGCTGAGTTCCAAGATGGTTTTGCTACGCGAGTAGATACCAAAAATCCGAATTACGAGACAATTAAGAATTACATAACTGACACTCAAGTCAATATGGTCAAGTTGATTAAAGAGTATAATACCGGTATGATGGATTAATATTAATCTTGATTGACTTGAGCAAACCAACCTATTATGTATTCGGGGCGGACTATTATAGATAGTGTTCATCTATTTCAATCCTAAAGTCCAAAATGGGGCTGTCGCAAGAGCAGCCCCATTTTTTAATAAATGTAAAGAAATTTAGGGAGGGATAAGTTATGTCATTGTTTGGTAAAAAAGAAAAAGAGGAAATTGCGCGTCTTAAAGCCCAAATGACGCCGGAACAAATTCAGCTTGCAGATGTTACAGGCGAACTGGAGCGCGCAAAAGCGCAGCTTCGGACAATACAGCAGAGTTTGTTGCAGGCGCAGAATGAACTTGCAGCAAAAAAAGCGCAGATTATTGAAACCGACGAAGCCATTCTTATGCAGTCGTTTGGATTTTACACGCCTCATTACAGCTGTTCCTCATCGGAGCAATATCAATATAGATTAAAGGCTATCCGTGATATGCAAAAGGGCATGATCAAAGACGGTTCGGCTGTCTCCGGAAATATGAACTGGCAGGTCAACGGCAGCGCTGCCAATGGCAGAAAAATGGTGGCTGACATGCAAAAGCTTTTGTTGCGAGCGTATAACGCGGAATGTGACGATGCTATTGAGCATGTTAAATTCAATAACATTGAATCTTGTCAGAAGAAAATTACCGCATCGGCAGAAGCAATTTCAAAGCTCGGCTCTATGATGAGCATTGCTATTTCTCCAAGGTATATATCTTTGAAAATCAGCGAACTTAACCTGATGCACGAATATCAGATGAAAAAGCAAGACGAAAAAGAGGAACAAAAGAGGCTGCGAGAAGAATTGCGCGAACAGGCCAAGCTGCAAAAGGAAATAGAAAACGCCCGCAAAGAAATCGAAAAGGAGCAAACGCATTATCAAAATGCGCTTAAAAAGCTGGATATGCAAATTGCATCTGCGGGTGAAGCTGAAAAAGAAATGCTTGCCGAAAAGCGCGCCGAAATCACGGCTCAGCTATCGGAACTTGATAAGGCAATAAAAGATGTGGACTACCGTGCTGCAAATCAAAAGGCGGGATATGTTTATGTCATATCCAACATTGGTGCCTTTGGTGAGGGCGTATACAAAATCGGTATGACGAGGAGGCTTGACCCGACAGAGCGCATAGAGGAGCTCGGAGATGCCTCGGTCCCGTTTGACTTTGATATACATGCTATGATATTCACAGAGGACGCACCGAAGTTGGAAGCTGCTTTACATAAGGCATTTGAGGACAGAAGGGTAAATATGATCAATGCCCGACGTGAATTTTTCAGAGTATCGCTTGATGAAATTAAAAGCGTTATACGTCAGAACTTTGACAAGACAGTTGAGTTTGTTGATATACCTGACGCAGAACAATACCGTCAAACTTTATTGATGCAAAAGGCTCAACTGCAAAGCGAACGGTAGGCGCTTATTCCTGAATATGAAAATCCCGGCTCGCCTTGTGGTCTGCCGGGAATAATTTTTGCTTAAAACTCCGATATCCTGCGCTTCCATCTGCCCATAAGGTAGACGACTATGTGTATTATCATACCCACTATCCAGGATATCAGCAGCGAGATGGGTATGCAGCGGTAGTTTCCGAGAGGAAGCTCGGGCGAGCGGGTGATGTACGCGATCCCGTAGGCGATCGGTACTCTGAGAACTATTGTCGTCAGAAGTGAGATCCACATCGGAGTCATAGTGTCGCCAGCACCGCGCATAACTCCCGCGAGCGACTGCGTTACCGCCATCGCGACGTATCCCACCGCGAGAATACTCATCATTCCGTAGCTCATATCTATGAGCTCCTCGGTGTCGGTGAAAAGACCCATCAGCCCGTGGCCGAACATCATAATAAGAATAAGGAAGAACGCCGATACCGATACCGCCATAACGGTCCCCTGAACGGTGCCGGATTTCAGCCTGTCGAGCTTTTTGGCGCCGACGTTCTGGCCGGTATACATCGTCATAGCCTGTCCGAACGAGAAGTTGGGCATCATTGCAAAGCCGTCAACGCGCATAACTACGACGTTTGCCGCCATTACCGCATCGCCGAAGGAGTTAGTGAGCCTCTGGACTGCGAGCATCGCGAATGAGAAGATCGCCTGAGTGAGTCCCGAAGGGATACCGAGGCGGAGGGTCTGAACCGCCAGACCGGTGAGCCTGAAATACTTCCGCTTAATGTCAAAGACCTCGCGCATGTGTAGCATTTTTATGTAGCAGCAGATCGCCGAGATAGCCTGAGAAATTACGGTCGCGAGGGCGACGCCGAAGACTTCCATCCTGAAGACGGCGACAAACAGAAGGTCGAGACCGATATTAAGCGTCGCGGAGATGAGCAAAAATCCGAGAGCCGAGACCGAATCACCCATTCCGCGGAGGATTCCCGAGAGGATATTGTAATAGAAGGTGCCGATAATTCCGAGAAAGCAGACGGTCAGATAATCGGAGCTCCAGCGGAAGATGTCGCCCTCGGGGGTGTCGAGCATTTTGAGAAGCGGGGTCGTGATCAGGCTGCCGAGTATCATTATGATTACCGAGCCGATCGCAGAAAGGGTTATCGCGTTGCAGATCGTTGTCGAGAGGTTTACGCGGTCGTTCGCGCCGAAATACTGTGAAACGAGGATCCCGACGCCGGTCGAAAGACCGATCAGCAGGGCGAACATCAGGTTTAAGACCGGCCCCGCTCCACCGACGGCCGCGATGGCGCCGTCGCCGACGTATTTTCCGACGACGATGGTATCGACGGTATTATATAGCTGCTGCGCGATGTTGCCTATAAGCATCGGAATCGCAAATTCGGCGATCCTCACGGCAGGTCTTCCCACCGACATATCCTTCGGCGAGAAAAACGTTTTCATTGACTGCATAAAACTCATTTCATAACTTCCTTGATTATTTAAAATAATTTAATAACTGAATCTTATTACGCACACCGCAATTTATACGGCGACTCTACTAATATAGCACTAATGCGCGATAATGTCAAATACGCAAATAGCCGATATTAGGGCGCCTGCGGGCAAAGGTTTTGGGCAAACTTCACCATTGACGGATAATGAGTAGGAAGACTTTCGGCCGAGCCTGCCGCAAAAAGATTTCGGGGTTAAAATACCCTTCTCAAGCGTGAAAGGATAGGAGGGGAGGCAAAAGTTCCAGTCTCTTCCCTTATTATTGACTAATTCCGATAAATGTGCTATACTGTTCCGGAAAGCTTATTTCAAAGGAGCACTTTATCATGAAAAACGATGAGATCTTTTCCGAAACGGAAGATACAAAACTTAAACAGTTCCTTACGGGCGGCAGGGTGTATTCCCAGCTCGCGGTCGCGATAATATCGGCGCTGGTGCTTATCCTCACTTTCTCCGGCATCTTCGGGATATATTCCAACGTAAGTCAGGCGAAAAACGTAAAGGATATCACCGGCCTCGATGTGTCGAAGGACCTCGACGGGCAGTATGTCTCGGGCGCAGCGTATAAATTCCTTGCAAAGCTCGGTTACATAGCCGAGTCTGACCGCGCCGCCACTCACTACTATTATCTTATGTATCTCGACGCTTCCGACGGCGAGCAGTATCTCACCCTTGTTGAAGCTCCGAAAGATATGGACCCCACCATTCAGAACGTAATAGATTCTTTCCTCACATATGTCCAGAATCCCGACAGCGCATATATGGGCGGAGCTTTTTCCGACCTCAGCGGGCGATTTAAAAAGATGTCGTCGTCGGAGGAATCTATGATGTCGTCGGGGATATCTACGCTCGGCCTCACCCAGGAAAAAACGGTGAACTACACCCTTAAGCTCGGCCCGCTCCCCAAGAAGAGCGACACCGTGGCATATTGGTTCATAGCGGTGCCGTTCTGCGCGGCGTTCGCGGTGAGCACGGTGCTCTTCATCTACGGCACGAGCCTCGAAAACAAGCGCGCCGAGGCCAACAAGAGCCCCTACCCCTATCTCAACAGGAAGAAAAAATGACCGTAAAAGTATATAAAAACGCCGTCCCCGAAGAGGCGGCAAGGCTCCGCGAGGAGATATTTGTGAAAGAGCAGGGCTTTACCGACGAGTTCGACGAGTTTGATTCGCGCTCGCTCCACCTTGTTGTGTTCGACGAAGGCGAGCCCGTTGCCACGCTGCGGTTTTACGACGAGGGCGGCGGCTCATACCACATAGGCCGTGTGGCGGTAAAAAAAGACCGCCGCGGCGGGGGCCTCGGCAGGCAGCTTATAGACGAAGCCGTGAAAGAGGTAAAACTTCTGGGCGGCAGCGCGCTGACCGTCGGCGCGCAGGAAGACAAGTCGGGGTTCTATTCGCGCTGCGGCTTTAAGCAGTGCGGCGAAAGATATTTCGAGCAGGACTACCCGCACATACCTATGAAAAAGGATATATGAAAATACCGTCGGGCTTTATACCCGACGGTTTCTTTATGAGCACTTTACGTCTATTTCGAGGTCGTAGTCGCCGAGAAGGGTCGAGTTGATGTCTATAACATAGCTCGCCTTCACCTTTCCGCCGATGTCGGTCAAAAGGCTCTCGACGTTTTTGGCCAGCACGCCTATCTTCATCTCGCCGAACGGGGTGCCGTAGAGGCTGAAATTCTTTTTGCCTCTCTCGATGTAAAGCTCGCTCGAAAAAGCCCCCGAGCGCAAAAGCTCTATCCTCGAGCCGTCGAGGACCTTGAGGACGGTCTTCGAGCCCTCATAGCCGGTGGCGTCGGTGTCTTCATAGCAAAGCTCGTAGCCCGACTTTATTTTTCTGAAAGACCCCTCGGTTATCACCTCGGTTTCGTTCTGGTCGCTGCCGTCGTGCTGTATGCTCTTAATTTTTATAACTGCTTCACTCATTTTCGACTCCTCTTTTCGGTTCTCGCGCTATCCGAGGCTGCATTTTTCGATCTCCGCTCCGTCGAGGTCAATAAAATGCGCTGCGCTCTCGCGGAACAGCTCCACGCTGTCGGTGCAATAGAGCTTTAGGCTCCCCGCACCGCTTTTTTTGTTTAACAGACCTTTTTCTCTCAAAAGCTTTTCGGCATATCTTGCCGCCTCGGCGCCCGAGGATATAAGGCTCACAGCGCTCCCCACGGTGTCTGAGATTATCTGCGAGAGCAGCGGATAATGCGTGCAGCCGAGAATAAGCGCGTCTATTCCCTGCTCTTTCAGCGGAGAGAGATATTCCCTCGCAAATTCCTCGGTGGGCAGGCAACCGCGGTATGTATAGCCGTTTTCCACAAGCGGCACAAACATCGGGCAGGCCCGCGAGAACACCTCCGCTTCGGGGGATATCTGCTTTATAAGGCGCTCGTAGCAGCCGCTTCTTACGGAGGCGCTCGTTGCGATGACGCCTATTTTTTTGTTCTTCGAGGCCCTGCAGGCGGCTTCGACGGTGGGCTGGATAACTCCGGTGCAGAAAGCCGGCGCAAAGGCGTTTTCTCCCACCATCACGCTCGAAACCGTTCCGCAGGCGGCTATCGTGAATTTTACGCCGAGGTTTTTCAGAAAATCATAGTCCTGCTCGGCGTAGCGAAGCACCGTTTCGCGGCTCTTCGTGCCGTATGGAACTCTCGCCGTGTCTCCAAGATATACGATGTCCTCATTCGGAAGTATCCTTCTCAGCTCGATGACGGCGGTAAGGCCGCCTATACCCGAGTCGAACACCCCTATGGGGCGGTTGTCGGTATACATATATAAATGTCGCTCCTTTTTCGGATAGTGATAAATACTATGCCGCGCAGCCGAAACTATTCGTCGCGGCGCTTTTCGAGTATGCTCTCGGTGGGAAGGTCGTTGAATTCACGTTTTTTCTCGGCGCGGGCAGAGGCTATCTGCCAAACCCTCGCTATAAAGAGCGCGAGGGCGAGCAGCGCAAACCCGACGACGGGCATATACCGCTGCTCGAACGTGGGCTTAAACACGACCTCTTTTAAGTCGGCGGCCTTGTCCATCATTTCGCGTGCGGGTTTGAGATAAACGGCGAGCCCCACGATGCTGGGAAGAATCTGTATTATATAAAACCTGAGCCAGCAGAGGACGAGCGCTGCGAGCAGCACCGCGCTGCCTGCAAGAAACCACACCGAAAGGTGGGAATCAACGGGGTCGTTGAGCCAGAAATTCAAAATGGCAACTCCGCTCCAGAAAAAGCAGGACCACAGATAAACGGCGGTCATTGCCGCCTTCGCAACGATATGTACAGGCTTATCCGCCGGTCTTTTCATTCAGATCACTTTCCTTTAAAAGCATGTCTTTTTCAAAATGCAGGAATTTTTCGGCGTGATAAATAAGATATCCGGTGTCGCCCTCCGAAACGGCGTCGTATTCCTGCCGGAGCACGTTAAAGCTGAGCTCTTCGCCGTTTTCGTCGGCAAAAGTCAGAAAATACACGGTTTTTCCCGTCCTCACTCCGTTGCTCACAAATTCGCCGCTTCCGGTTTCGCAGCGCTTTGCCGTCACCTTTGCGCGGACATTTTTATCCGGCGAGCGTTTATGCGAAACAAGACTGCATATATTTACGATGATCATTCTCAAAAACAGCGCAGCGACTATAATGAACACCGCCGCCGATAAAATATCTCTCAAAGAATCCATTATAAAGAATATCCTTTCCGATTCTGCAAATGATAAGTTCGATGTTGAGTCTTATATATTATAGCATAAAGCACATCAAAGATTCAACCCTTATTTTTAATAAGAAGTGTCCAAACCGAAAACATTTTTTGCACGACTCTTGGCAAATCGGGAAATGATAGGCAAGGCTCAAAAAGGCAAAAAAGAGCGCAGCAATTTTTTACATCTAAGTGTATTCGAGAAACCAAAATACCCCTCCCCTCGAGGGGAGGGGTCGGTCGTTCACCGAACGGTGAACGACCAGGGTGACAGGGTGGAACCCCCCTCGCCCTCCGTGAGGGAGAGGGGGCAGGGGGTGTGGAAGCAAAAAAGTTTCGGCATACGCCGATTTTTCCCCGCCGTCAGGCGGCACACCTTTTTAAACATAGGGGAAACTTTTGTGTTTATTGCTGACAAAGAAAATAATACATGACCCGTGCGCGGAGTATTTTTTTGTTCCCTGCTAAAAATATCAGGGCAACATGCTTTCTGAAAGGAACGGATATTTTAAAATGAACAGGTTTACAAAACGCGTTGCGGGCATACTTGCCCTGCTCTGCACCGCGATAATGTCAGCGGTGGGATATTTCGGCGCATCTCTCCCCGACAGCTACTACGTTTCGGGCGAGGGATACCCTTACCTCGGCAGATTTTTGGCCGTTACGGCGCCATCGGCCGAGGCATATGGCGAAGCCGCCGCAGCAAGTCTGGATACTTCGGCTGCCGACAGGGGAACGGTGAGCCTATTCGGGCTGATACCGATAAAAGATGCCGAGATAAAGCATACCGATGCGCCGCTGCTCATTCCGGGCGGCTCGCCGATAGGGATAAAGCTTCTCACGGATGGAGTTATAGTTGTTTCCACGCAGGAGGTCGCGGGAGGAGGAGCTCCCGCCGACGAGGCCGGAATAAAGGCGGGCGACTGTATTCTTGAGGCCAACGGCGAGGAGCTTTCGTCGTCTGACCGTCTCGCGGAGATAATAATGAGCTCTCACGGCGAGAAGATATCTCTCAGGGTCCGCAGGGACGGGAAAATTTTCGAGACCGATGTCACGCCGCGGTTTTCCGAGGCCGAGGGCACCTTTAAGGCCGGTCTCTGGATAAAGGACAGCTCGGCGGGAGTGGGAACTCTTACCTATATCGACCCCCAAACCGGCGGATTCGGGGCACTCGGCCACCCCATCTCCGACGCCGACACCCAGAAGATCCTACCGCTCGGCTCGGGGGAGATAGTTGACGTCACGATAACCGGCTGCGAGGCGGGCTCGGAGGGCTGTCCGGGCGAGCTTTACGGAACGTTTTTGAGCGGTCTTGCGGCGGGGAATATCAGCCGCAACTGCGAGCAGGGGATATTCGGCACGCTGAATTATGTGAGCAGGCGCGCGCAGGCTATGCCGATAGCTTTCAAGACCGAGGTGAAAACGGGTCCTGCCTCGATCCTCACCACCATTGACGGCAGCGCTCCGAAAGAGTACGACATAGTTATAGAAAAACTGAGCCTCAGCGACGCCGCCAGCACTAAGAATATAATAATCAGGGTGACCGACCCCGAGCTTTTGAGTCTTACGGGCGGGATAGTTCAGGGAATGTCGGGCAGCCCGATAATCCAGGACGGCAGGATAGTCGGCGCGGTGACGCATGTCTTCGTGAGCGATCCCGCTATGGGCTACGGGATATTTATTGAGAATATGCTCAAAGCGGGAGGAAGCCTCAAATAAAAGATGGGTGCTCTGCTCACTGCTCAGCAAATGGGGAGACAATGCGGCGTCGAAGAGTGATATAAAGGTAACATAGTCACGCCGCATCTGTCGTTCGCTTCGCTCTCGACCCAAATGCCTTGCCTTTTACTCACACAATCCGTGCGCAACGTGCCCGAAAGGGTCGCACCAAAATTCTACCCTCGAATGAATTTCGAGGGTAGTTTAACTTTTAAGATTATTCTTCGCTCAAAATCGTTCACGGCGCGAGCCACCAGCTGCAAAAGTCGTCCATATCGTGGTCCGTGTTCTCCTCAAGCTCAAACACCGAGGTCTTGAGGTCGTCGAGGTCGTGATCCGGCTCCTTGCCGTAAACGTGATAATCAAAGTAGTCGGTTATATACTCTATGTCCTCCGCAATTACGGCGTGGCCCTGCTGATGAATGTTTATCGCTATGTTGTCCTCGATGCCGAGCGCCTTATAGACTTCTTTCGTGCCGAGATAGCTGTACCACATCGACGGCGCGTTTACCCAGTCCTCATAAATGCAGGAGCCGATTATAAAGAGATATCTGTCTTTGTCGGCCACGAGGCTGCAAAGCTCGTGCTGATCAACCGGCAGCGACTCCGGCGTTTTGAATTTGAGGAACATATCGTTGAACCAGCCCCTCTCGCCCGACGACTGCAGGCTCCCTATCGGCTCGTTCTGACCGTATTTATATGCGCTGTCGGCGCCTTTTGAGCTGAAATCGTAGGTCTTGCCCTCAGAGGTGTATCTGTAAAGCGCGACTCCGCCCGCTCCGGAGCATGACGGCGCGACCATCTTGAACCTATGGTCGAACGCTCCGCAGACTATAGCCGCCTTGCCCCAGCGCGACACACCGGTAACTATCGTGTTCACGGGACTTATGTTGAGCTCTTCGCCGAGACCTGCCTCAAGCGCGTCGATTATCTTCGAGCAGCCCCAGCCCCACGCCATCAAAACGCCGGTCTGCTCCTCGGGCTCGGGACCGTAGGGGTAAAGGTCGTAGAAAACGCCCTTGTGCTGCGTGTCGTCCGAGGCTATTCCGTATGAGAACATATCCACGGTTATAGTGGCGTAGCCGTTTTTATTGGCGACGTCTTCGCTGATACCCGCGTGCATACCCACTATAACGGGATACCCGCCCTCGGGGGCTTCGATGCTCGAGTCTGGCATAAGGACAGTCGCGGTAAACGAGCCCTCCTTGCCGGTGCTTATCCTCTTAATATTCACCGTGAGAGAATAGGAATTTCCGCCGTTTTCCTTGAGCGAATAGCTCACCTCTTCGTCGGAACCGTCGCGATAGGTTCCGTACATATAGTGCTGGTAGGCTGCGCTTATCTCGGCGGCGCGCTTTGGCCACTCCGCCTCGCTGTCAACAAACCCGCCGCTCAAGAACTGGAACGGGTCTGGAACGCGCTCGTCCGCCTTGATTTCGGAAGGGTCCTTGAAGTCAGCGCCGGAATAAAGTCCCTCCGAAGCTGCCCCGAGCATCTCGGTCATATAATCTACCTCCTTTTGTGTTGCCGAGTCGTCATTTGCGACCGTTTTTGCCTCTTCTATCGCCCTCAAAAGATAGTCTGCCGTCAGGCTGCCCTCGGTGTCTATACCCTCGGCAGAAGTTATTGCGGTCTCGAGCGCCGACTTATCGGCAGGCTCCGGAGCCTTTTCGGGCTCCCCGCCTAAGGCGGCATCATTTGCCGCCTCTGCTCCGCAGGCACACAGCATCACTGCCGACAAAACAAGCGCGAGCAGCATTTTCAGTTTTTTCATAACACTGTCCTTTCTCATAAAATCGTCCGGCCGGTGTACTATACTGCAATATTAACATAATTATTTGTAAATTTCAAGGCCTTTTTGCAGGGATTTCTTGCGAAAAAGCAGTATGCCCGCTGAGATGATTAAATAAAAAGTTTTCGGTTCACCCTTTTCAAAAAGATAGACGTTATTTCTTGGCGCTCGCAAACCGTTTAGTACCGCCATTTGCGGCACATATGTTCACTGTGCAAAATGAACAAAATCAAAATGAAAACTTCTCCGAAATTCCCAACGGCGATTGTTTGAAAATTACTTGCAATTTTAATGTGCCGGTGCTATAATCGTGGTATCAAATGGTAATCAGTGTAAAACAGCGGTAAATTTCTCAAAAGGAGGGAATTCTGTTGCAGGATAGCGAGCTTATGGCGAATATCATGAGCGGCGAGCTGCCCTATACTATCGACGCAAAGGGCAGAATGAGCTTTCCGCAGCGCTTTCGCGACATAATCGGCGACAGATTTATCCTCACAAGAGGGGTGGATCACCAGCTTACGGCCCGCTCAAAGGAGAACTGGGATTCCCTTGTTATGCGGATCTATGCTATGCCCGAGGGCAGAAATAAAGAGCGTTTAAAGCATCAGTATATAAAAAGCGCGGCGGAGGTCGAGACGGATAAGCTCGGCAGGATACTCGTTCCGCAGGCGCTCCGCGAATACGCTTCGCTTATAAAAGACGTGTATGTAGTCGGCGCGATGGATACCGCCGAAATTTGGGATAAAGCCACCTATGAAGCGTTCACTCAGTCTATAGAGGCGGAGGATCTTTATGCCGCGCTCGAAGCATTGGGGTAATTGATTTGGAATTTATGCATTTGCCCGTCCTTCTGGACGAGACGATAGAAGGCCTTGACATAAAGCCTGACGGCATTTATATAGACGGTACTGCCGGCGGTGGCGGACATTCGCTCGAAATAGCAAAGCGCCTCGAAACCGGAAGGCTTATAGCAATCGACCGCGACCCCGACGCCATAAAGGCCGCCTCGGAGCGGCTCTACGGCTATAGCGCAAAGCTCGTGAACGCCAATTTCAGCGAGGTAGACCGCATTGCGCGGGAGCTCGGAATAGATAAGATCGACGGCATGCTTATGGACCTCGGGGTATCGAGCTATCAGCTCGACAACCGTGAACGCGGGTTCTCGTATCACGACGACGCGCCGCTCGATATGAGGATGAGCCGCGAGGGGCTCTCGGCAAAAGACGTTGTAAACGGTTACTCTTATGAGGACCTCAGTCGCATCATTTTCGAGTACGGCGAAGAAAGATATGCAAAAACCATTGCCTCCAATATAGTAAAGTTGCGTGAATCAAAGCCCATCGAATCCACGGCGGAGCTGGCAGAGATAATCAAAATGTCAGTCCCGCCAAAGGTTCGGCGGGAAAAGAATCCCTGCCGGAAAACTTTTCAGGCAATAAGGATAGAGGTAAATAACGAGCTCGGTTCGCTCTCGGAAGCGCTCGACAAGGCTTTTGAGCTGCTTAAAACCGGCGGCAGGCTCGCGGTCATCACGTTTCATTCGCTTGAGGACAGGCTTGTGAAGCAACGATTTGCTTCGTTCTGCCAGGGGTGCACCTGCCCGCCGGAATTTCCGGTGTGCGTTTGCGGAAAGACCCCGCGCGGCAGACTTATAACCAAAAAACCCATCGAGCCCTCGGAGGAGGAGCAGCGGATAAACCCGCGCTCGCGTTCGGCAAAGCTGAGGATAATAGAAAAAATAGGAGACAAATAAGGGAGGAGCGCTTAATTTATGGCAAACCGCACTAATCTTGCATATGACCTTTCGGTATATGAACCAAAAAAGGCGCCTTCGGTCCCGGAACAGAAGTCGCCCGAAATAAAAATGAAGAAGAACCCCGCGCCCATAGCAAGGAAGCAGAGCGCATTTAAGTTCTTCGTAAAAGCGGTGTTCATCTTCGCCGTGCTGTGCGCGGTCCTTTACGGCAAGGTGGAATCCAACGCCCTCTTCGGCGAGATAAGCGATCTTGAGGATCAGCTCAAGAATCTTCAGACCGAGAATATCACCCTTGCAGCGGAATATGAGGCTCGCACATCGCTGAAAAACGTCGAGGATTACGCCGAAAACGTCCTCGGCCTCAAAAAGCTCGACAAGTCGCAGATAGAATACGTCGAGATATCCGGCGACTCCGTTATAGAGATAGTTGACGTTGAAAACAAGAACGTCTTTATCCGGCTTCGCAACTGGTTCAACGAGCTTGGAGAAAAACTCGGCCTGTAGCGCCGGAATATATCGGACAAAACCATAATAATATAATACGGGACAGGAAAAAAGTTGAGCTTTGTAATTCCGATGCGCACACGGGCTTAACTTTTTTGCATAGGTATCAAAAGCGGAGGAGCCAATATGGAAAAATCTACGGCAACAATGAAAGCAAGGCTTTTTTTGGGCATATTTGCCGTTATGCTCGCGGTCACTGTTTATATATCCTATGTTATGTATAACGTCGCCGTGCGCGAGAGCGACAAATATCAGGCTCTTGCCAACAGTCAGCAGTTCAAGACGATGACCGTTTCGGCCAACCGCGGCTCTATTTACGACAAAAACGGGCAGGTGCTCGCCCAGAGCGTCACCGTGTATACCGTATTTGTTGACCCTCTGACGTTTCAGAGCCAGGTTGACGACCAGCTCGACAAGATAAGCAAGGGCAAAATCGAACCGCAGGACGTTATCGACTACGAAAACGAGATAGTAAGGGCACTTGTCTCTCACCTCGATGTGAGCGAGGAGGAAGTCCGCGAAAAGCTCCATAAAAACAACAGGTATCAGGTCATCGCGAAGGACGTGGATAAAGTCACCGCCACCGCGATAATGGATCCGCTTACCGAGCTCGGGATAATATCCGTAGGCGCGGCGCCGACGGCAAAGAGATATTATCCGAATAACGACCTCGCCGCCAATGTGATAGGGCATCTTCATTACGACGGCTACGGGATATACGGTCTCGAAAGCTATTACGACGACTACCTCACCGGCGTGGACGGAAAGATAATCACCGCCATAGACGCCAACGGCAGGGAGATACAGTACAGATACAAGCAGAGCTACGACGCCCAGGACGGCGACTCTATTTATACCAACATCGACACAACGATACAGTATTACGTCGAAAAGGCGCTGAAATCGGCCGTCGATGCCAACCAGCCCAAGGATAAGGGCTGCGCGATAGTTATGGAGGCGAAGACGGGAAAGATACTCGCTATGGCGACCGAGCCCGACTACGACCTCAACGCCCCCGCCGAGATATTCGACGAAAACACCGCCGCCGCGCTTTCGGGACTTCTGGAAGCCGGCGACGAAAAAGCCTATAACGAGGCGCGCTCGGCCGCTTGGAACCTCCAGTGGACGAATAAGGCGATAAGCTCGCTCTACTTCCCGGGCTCGGTCTTTAAAGTAGTGACAGGTTCTGCAGCGCTCGAAGAGAGGGCGATATCGCTGTTCGACACCTATTACTGCAACGGCTCGTTCAAGGTCATCGACGGCGTTCCCCCGATAAGCTGCTGGACCACCCACGGCGGCCACGGCACCCAGAATTTCGTTCAGGCGATGACAAATTCCTGCAACCCTGCGTTTATCCAGATAGGTCAGAAGCTCGGAGCCAAGGCTTTTACCGACTACTTCGCGGCATACGGTCTCACCGAAAAGACGGGGATAGACCTTCCCGCCGAGACCTCGAGCATCTACGTACCGTATTCGAGAATGACCACCCTCGACCTCGCGGTAAGCTCGTTCGGCCAGGCCAATAAGATAACCCCTCTCCAGATGATAACCGCCTACGCGGCCGTTGTGAACGGCGGCTACCTCGTCACGCCCTATGTGGTGAATAAGATAGTCGATTCCGAGGGGAACATCGTAAAGGAATTTGAACCCACGATAAAGCGCCAGGTCATTTCGGAGGAGACCTCTGCCGTCATGCGCGACACCCTTGAGACCGTTGTGACGGTAAATCAAGGCTCGAACGTATATATCGAGGGCTACCATATAGGCGGAAAGTCGGGCACCTCGCAGAAGCTCGACGTCAACCCCGAGGGCAATACCTATGTTTCCTCATACTGCGCGTTTTACCCCGCCGACGACCCCGAGATAATAATGCTCGTTATGATAGACGAACCCACGCAGGGGCTTTACTACGGTTCCGCCGTGGCGGCGCCGGTGGTGTCGGAAGCTTTCAAGGAGATACTTCCCTACCTCGGCTACTATGCCGAATACAGCGAGGAAGAGCTTGAAAACCTCGACGTGAACGTTCCCGACCTCGCAAACGCCGATGTAGATTCGGCAGTTGCCACTCTTGAGGCCTTGGGGCTCAACGCAAACGTTGTAGGAGACGGCGGAAAAGTGGTGCGGCAGGTGCCGTCGAGCTCAGACGCCATGCCAAAGGGCTGCACCGTCGTGCTTTACACCGAAGACGGCATCGAGCCGAAGTATGTAGAAGTCCCCGACCTCACGGGCAGGACGCTTGAATACGCCACGGAGAAGCTCTCGAAGCTTGGGCTCAATCTCAAGCCTCTCGGAGGAGCCGCCCAGAAAGACGGCGCGAAGTGTTCGGGGGTCATGTCGCACAAAGACGAAACGGTGGAAGTGGGCACCGTGATAGAAGCCTACTTCATCATAAACGACGAGACGGGATGATCCCCGTCCGCCGATATACAGCAATAACGGATCAAGAGGGCAATATATGAAACTTTACGAGCTTTTAAACGGCATTGCCGAAACATCGCTTGAAAATACCGAGATAAGCGGGCTTTTCTCCGATTCCAGAAAGGAAATGGGGGAGGGAAGTCTGTTTGTCTGTCTCAAGGGCATGACCTTTGACTCTCACAGCCTCATTCCCAAGCTCTCAGAGCGCGGCGTGACCGCCTTTGTGGTGGAGCGCGACTGCGGGATAGAGAATCAGATAATCGTTCCCGACACTCGCGAGGCGCTCTCGCTTTTGTGGGCGAACTGGTACGGCAACCCGCAGCGCGAGCTTAAGATGATAGCCGTAACCGGCACCAACGGCAAGACCACGATAACCACCGTTATAAAAAAGCTGCTCACGCGGCTCGGTCATAAAGTGGGACTAATAGGCACCTGCGGCAACGAGATAGGCGACGAGTTTATTCACGGCGAGCGCTCGACCCCCGAGGCCGACGAGCTTTATTATCTTTTGCGCAGAATGGCCGACGCCGGCTGCGAATATGCCGTTATGGAGGCCACGTCGCAGGGGCTCGAGCAGCGCAGAATGAGCGGCATAAGGTTCGAGCTTGCGGCGTTCACCAACCTCACGCAGGATCACCTTGACGTCCACGGGACTATGGAGAACTACTATCAGGCCAAAAAGCTGCTCTTTTCCATATGCGACAAGGCGCTTATAAATATCGACGATCCCGCGGGAAGGCGGCTCTATGAAGAGGTCTCCTGCCCGAAATACGGCTTCTCGACCCGCACTTCGGCCGATTTTTATGCCGATTCCGTAAAGCTTATGCCCCACGGCTCGGAGTATATCTACCGCAGCGGCAGTGGCGAGGAGAGCGTAAAGATAACCCTTCCCGGGGGATATAACGTATCGAATACGCTCTGCGCGCTCGCGGCTCTCGAACTTTCAGGCTTCGAGCCTAAGGAGTTCGTCCCGATGATATCCGGAGTAGAGGGCGTGCGCGGCAGGTGCGAAGTCGTGCCCACGGGGCGGGATTTCACCGTTATCTTAGACTATGCCCATACCCCCGACGCGCTCGAGAATATCCTCGGCAGCGTAAAGGAATGTGCCGAGGGCAGAGTGGTGTGCCTGTTCGGCTGCGGAGGCAACCGCGACCCGCTGAAGCGTCCGCTTATGGCAAAGGCCGCGGCAGAGCACGCAGACTTTTTGATAGTCACCTCAGACAATCCGCGAAACGAAGACCCTCACGCGATAATCACCGAGATAATAGCCGGTCTTAAAGACGAAAAAACGGAGTATATTGAAATAGACGACCGCCGCGAAGCGATCTTCTGGGCGATTGAGCACGCCAAGCCTAAGGATACGCTCGTTTTGGCCGGAAAGGGCCACGAGGATTATCAGATACTCGCGGGAGGAAGAAAAATACATTTCGACGAGCGCGAGGTAGTCAGCGAAGCGCTTGCACGGTTAAAATAAAATCAGGAAGGTAAACCCTATGCCGTATTGGATAAACCTCATTGTGGGAGTGATCTCCGCCGTTGTTTCGGCGGGCTTCGGAGCAATACTTATACCCTATCTCAAAAAGCTTAAGGTCGGCGCGCACATTCTTGAAATAGGCCCCCGCTGGCAGAAAGACAAAGAGGGCACCCCGCTTATGGGCGGGTTTATGTTCGCGGCGTCTACGGTAATAGCTTCGCTCGCGGGCTGTGCGCTCATATCGCGCTATCGCAGCGCAAATATGCTCGAAGTGCCCGAAAACGCCGTTTTAAAGCTGCTGCTCGGGCTTGGAGTTTCGGTATGCTTTTTGCTCATCGGCTTTGCCGACGACTATATAAAGGTCGTGAAAAAGCGCAATCAGGGCTTTAACGTTAAGGCGAAGAGCGTCTGTCAGGCGATAGTGGTGGTGCTCTATCTCGCGGGGCTGCACTTCCTCGGCGACACCACAAAGGTCGTTATCCCGTTTTTGGGAGAGGTCGATCTCGGAGTATTCTACTATATAATAATGGCGGTGGCGATATACGGCTTTGTGAACGCCGTGAACCTCACCGACGGCGTTGACGGGCTCTGCGGCTCGGTGACGCTTATATATGCGGCGGCGTTTGCGCTGGTGTTTGCGCTGCTCGGCGACTGGGAATATTCCGCCTTTGCGACGGCAGTTGCGGGCGGCTGCCTCGGGTTTTTGGTATGGAATCTTCACCCCGCGAAGGTGTTTATGGGCGATACCGGCTCGATGTTCCTCGGAGGGTGCGTAGTGGCGCTCGGATTTGCGAGCGGGCTCGAGCTCCTTATCCCGCTGATAGGGATAATATATCTCATCGAGGCTATGAGCGACGTTATCCAGATAGGCAGCTTTAAACTGAGGCACAAAAGGGTGTTCAAAATGGCGCCCATTCACCATCACTTCGAGCTTTCGGGCTGGAGTGAATATAAGATCGTCTTCGTGTTTTCGGCGGTAACGCTTGCCGCAGGCATACTCGGAGTGGCTGCAACGGTCGTTTATCTGAAATAGTTCAAAAAGGGAGGCGGCGCCGTGGCGCGCAGATATAATTATATAGTCGGCCGCGGCGACGGCGGAGCTTCCGACGGGACGGTCCCGCCTCCGCAGGCGCTCAAGGCTCCTCCGGAGGCTGCCGCAAAAAAGCCGAAGCAGAAAGAGCCGGGACTGAGGATATACGACGGCAGCCTTGATATGGTTTTCTTCGTGATAGTAATAGTCCTGCTCGTTTACGGGATAATCATGATGTTCTCGGCGAGCTATATGGCAGGGCTTTCCTCAAAGGAACACGACGGTTATATGTATGTCCGCACGCAGGGGATAGCCGCCGTCGCGGGCGTTATCCTTATGGTGTTCATCTCTTTCTTCGACTACCACATTCTTATGAATACGAAGATAGTCGCCATAGGCTTTATAACGGCGCTCGTTATGATGCTTTTGGTGTTTTCACCGATAGGTCACGCCGAGGCCAACGCCTACAGGTGGATACAGATAGGCTCGCAGTCGTTCCAGCCGTCAGAGCTTATGAAAGCCGTTCTGATAGTTTTTCTCTCCTACCTCGCGGTGAGGCATCAGAACCACTTCAACAACTTCCGCAAGGGAGTTCTTCCGATGGTGGTCGTCCTCGGGCTCGTCTGCGGACTTATGGTGCTGCAAAGGCATATATCCGGCCTTATGCTTATGGTAACGATAGGTTTCTGCGTGCTCTTTGTGAGCGGGATACCGATAAAGCAGCTTATCAGGGCGGGAGCGCTCCTTGTGGTGGCCGCCGTGCTTGCGGCTTCGATAGCGAGCCTTCTCGGGTTTATTGACCTCTCATACGTCCTCGACCGCTTTACGAGCATGTCGCAGGCAGACAGCGGCGAAATTTCCGACGAAAGCTGGCAGACCGCTCAGTCGCTGATAGCGATAGGCTCGGGCGGGTGGTTCGGACTCGGATTCGGAGAGTCGCGCCAGAAATACGCCTGGCTCCCCGAACCTTATAACGACTTCATACTCCCGATAATCGTCGAAGAGCTCGGATTCTTGGGCGGAATAGTCGTTGTGATACTCTTCGCGCTGTTCGTTTACAGGGGATTTTATATCGCAAAAAAGGCTCCGGACAAATTCGGCATGCTCGTCGCGACGGGCATAACCTTCCAGATAGGTTTACAGGCGTTTCTGAACATCGGCGTCGCCTGCAACGCCTTCCCGAACACCGGCATTTCGCTGCCGTTCTTCAGCTCGGGAGGCACGGCGCTTTTGATGCAGCTCGCCGAAATGGGAGTTGTCCTCGGAATATCGCGGCAGTGCGAAATATAATATCAGCGGGTGAAAATTATGCTTAGAGTTATCCTTTCGGGCGGAGGCAGCGCGGGACATGTCAACCCTGCGCTCGCTATCTCGGAAATAATAAAAGACAACCGCCCCGACGTCGAGTTTTTATACGTCGGCACGCCCAACGGAATGGAGCACCGCCTTGCCGAGAACGCAGGGTTTAAGTTTGCGGGAATGAAAGTTGCGGGCTTTCAGCGGCACCTCTCGCTCAAAAACATCGGCCGCAACATAAAGGCCGCGGCTTATCTTGCGACCGCAGGCGCAAAGGCCTCGAAAATACTCAAAGATTTCAAGCCCGACATTGTCATCGGCACCGGCGGATACGTCTGCGGACCTATCGTCAGAAAAGCCGCGAAAATGGGCATAAAAACGGTGATCCACGAGCAGAACGCCTTCCCCGGGCTCACGACAAAGCTCCTTTCCCCAGACGTTGACAGGATTATGCTCACTGTCTCGAAGGCGGCCGACAGGCTTGAAGAACAGGCGCGCTCGAAGTGCGTCGTAACCGGTCTGCCGGTGAGAAAAGGCTTTGCGGAGCACGTCATCACAAAGCAAGATGCAAAGCGTCAGCTCGGGCTCGACGGCTCGGTCTGTGTGCTCTCGACGGGCGGGAGCCTCGGCGCAAGGGCGATAAACAACGCCGCGCTCGAACTTATGGAATGGTATATCCGCGACGGCGTAAAGGTGAACCATATCCATTCCTATGGGAAGAGCAACCGCGGGGAGTTTGAAAAGGGGCTTTCGGAGCGCGGCATCGACCTCTCAAAGCACCCGAATTTTATCGTCAAGGAATATATAGACAATATGTCGGTCTGCATGGCTGCGGCCGACCTGATAATAAGCCGCTGCGGAATGGGCGCGCTCACCGAGATAGAGGCCGAGGGCAAGGCTTCGATACTTATTCCGTCGCCCTATCTTGCCGAGAACCACCAGTATTACAACGGGCTCGTGCTGCAAAGCGCGGGCGCGGCGGTGCTCTATGAGCAGAAAGATATCACCCCCGGTCTTATCGCCGAAACGGTGAGAGGTCTTATAAACGACCCCGAGGCTTTGAGCGAGATGTCGGCTCACGCGAGCGAGCAATTCATAAAAGATACGCCCGAACGCATATGGAAAGTGATCTCGGAGGTCATTAAAGCTTAAATGTAGCACAAAATCCCCGATTGACATATTATGCAAGGTAGAAAGCCGATACATAATACGTCCAAAAAGGGGATATTGCAGTGACCGAATCGAAGCTTTACATAGAGGGCGGACGTAAAATAAGCGGGGAGATAGGCGTTCACGGCGCCAAAAACAGCGTTCTTCCCGTTCTGGCGGCAACGCTTTTGTCGGGCGGGGTGTGCGTTATACATAACTGCCCCGCTTTGAGCGACGTTTTTTCCTCCTGCCGGATACTCAGGTCGCTGGGCTGCAAGTGCAGGCGGGAGGGCAACACCGTTGAGATAGACTCCGGCAGCATATCTGACTACGAGATAAGCGAGCAGCTTATGCGCGAGATGCGCTCGTCGATAGTGTTTCTCGGAGCAATTCTCGGCAGGCTGAGAAGATGCAGGCTGTCGTTCCCGGGCGGGTGCGAGCTCGGCCCGCGGCCTATCGACATTCACCTTTCGGGGCTGCGCAGGCTCGGAGCAAAGATATATGAAGACCACGGCGTGCTCGACTGTACCCTTTCGGGAGCCGTCACCGGCGCCGATATAACCCTTACGCTGCCGAGCGTCGGCGCGACCGAGAATATAATGCTCGCGGCGGTTTTGGGCACGGGCGAAACGGTGATAAGAAATGCCGCGCGCGAGCCCGAAATAGCCGACCTTGCGGGCTTTTTGAACGCCTGCGGAGCCGACATCTCGGGGCAGGGGAGCTCTACCGTGACGGTGAGGGGAGTGCAGAGCCTTCACGGTGCGGAATACACCGTTATGCCCGACAGGATAGTGGCCGCGACCTATATGGGAGCCGCTGCGATAACCGGCGGCGAGCTTATGCTCAAGGGCGTGAGGCCGTCGGATATGTATTCCACGGTGTCGGTCTTTGAGCAGATGGGCTGCGGAGTCTACCCTTATTCCGACAGGATATATATAAGCGCAAAAAAGCCTCTTCAGGCGGTAAAAACGGTGAGGACGATGCCTTACCCCGGGTTCCCGACCGACTGTCAGCCGATAGTTATGGCAGTGCTCACAAAGGCTAAGGGGACTTCGGTGATAGTCGAGAATATATTCGAGAACCGCTTCAGGGCTGCGCCGGAGCTTAGGCGTCTCGGGGCAGACATAAAGGCCGAGGGCAAAGTGGCGGTGATAGAGGGCGTTGCGAGGCTCTCGGGGACCGCGACCGTGGCCACCGACCTTCGCGCGGGGGCGGCGCTCGTGCTCGGCGGGCTTGCCGCCGAGGGCACAACTACCGTCTCGAACCTGCACTATATCGACCGCGGCTATGAGTCGATAGAGACGGCGCTGCGCTCGGTGGGCGCAAGGATAAGAAGAAACTGAAGAAAGGAAGCGAAAAAATGAAGGACGTTGTAAAAACCTCGGGCAGCGCCCCGAGGCAGGGCAGGCCCCGCCGCCGCAGGCGAAATCTTTCGCTTTACTATCTTTTGATGTTTTTGATATGCGCGGGGATATTTTTCATTCTTTCGCGGACGATCTTATTCAACATAAAGGAGTATACGGTAACGGGGAACAGCATTTATTCCGCCGACCAGATACTCAACGCGGGCGGCCTCCACGAGGGCAGGAATATGTACGGCATAAACCTTAACAAGACCGCCGAAAAGATAAAAGATAAGCTTATTTACCTTGAAGACGTTACCCTTAGGCGCAAGCTGCCGGATAAATTCATAGTCGAAGTTACCGAGGCGCAGGCGTTTGCCTGCTGCGAATATGAGGGTTCGCGCTATGCCGTGATAACAAAGAGCGGAAGATATCTTGAAACAGAGCAGCTCGGCGCAAGGGCGGGGCTCATACTCGTCGAGGGTATGGATCTTAAAAACGTTGCGCTCGGGGAGGACTTCGAGTCGGCAGACGAGACGAAAAAGGAGATAATCCTCGACCTCTTTGACGCCATCTCCCGAACCTGCGACGGCAAGATAACCTATATCGACATATCCGACAGAACAAACATTATGATGAGATATGAGAACAGGATAGACATAGACTTCGGAAGCTCGCTCGACTACGATTACAAGCTCCGCTACATAACGGCGATAATCGAGGAGAACCTCACCCCCGAAGACGAGGGCAGGATAATCTATCACAGCGCCGCGGCAGGGGCTTCGTTTATCAGAAATGAAGACGCCGAGCAGTCCGAAACGGCGGATAATGCGGCGGCTTCGGGCGAAGATGAGCCCGATAATGCCGGATCGGTCGAAAATTGATATAAGTTTCCTGAAATTTCTTTCAAAAACCTATTGCCAAGCGTGATTTTTTGTGCTACTATAATACTATATTTAGTTTGCGGGCGCTTCGCCGATAATTATATATTGGATATTGGAGGATGTAGAAAATGGGATTCATTATGGAAAACGAAGGCATTGATTTGGCTAAGATCAAGGTTGTAGGTGTAGGCGGCGGAGGAGGAAACGCCCTCAACTGCATAGTTTCTACCGGCATCCAGAATGTCGAATATATTGCTATAAATACCGACGCACAGGCTCTGAAGAACTCCAAGGCCGCAATAAAGATCCAGATAGGTCAGAAGCTCACCCACGGTCTCGGCGCAGGCGGAAGGCCCGAAGTGGGCGAGGGCGCGGCTCAGGAGTCGAAAGACGAGATCTGCGACGCTCTTAAGGGCGCGGATATGATATTCATCACCGCAGGTATGGGCGGCGGAACCGGCACCGGCGCGGCTCCCGTTGTTGCCGAGATAGCCCGCGATATGGGAATACTGACTGTGGCCGTTGTAACGAAGCCCTTCTCGTTTGAGGGAGCTAAGAAGCTCGCGCAGGCCGAGCGCGGAATTGACGCTCTTCTTAAAAACGTCGATTCGCTCGTCGTTATCCCTAACCAGAAGCTCCTCACCGGCAAGGAGAACCTTACTATGCGCCAGTCGTTCGCTCTTGCCGACGATATACTTAAGACCGCCGTACTCTCGGTGACCGAGCTCATACTCAGGCACGGCGAGATAAACGTTGACTTTGCCGATGTCCAGACGATCATGAAAGATGCCGGCTACGCGCATATGGCTATCGGCCACGGCGAGGGCAAGGACAAGGTCGCCGACGCCGTTCAGCAGGTCATCTCCAGCCCGCTGCTCGAGACCTCTATCAAGGGCTCGAGGAGGCTGCTCATCAACATCACGATGTCGGAAGACATTGTGGCGGGAGAGATTGCCGAGCTGACCGACACCATCACAAAGGCTGCCGCCGAGGACGTAAACCTCATCTTCGGCGCCGACTTCAAGGAGGACCTCAACGACGCTATCGACCTTATCGTTATCGCGGCGGACTTCGACGAGTATCAGCCCGAGCCGGAGGAGACCAAGGAGGAAGAGCCTTCTTCCGAGGGCGAGGAGCGCAAGACCACCGGCGATCCGTTCTACGACAACCTCTGGGGATTCCTCAATAAGTGAGCATAATTATCGAAGCGCTTCCGTTAAAGCGGGGGCGCTTTTTGTCGGCAGTATTTTGCTCCTTTAAATCTTTTTGTTTTCTCTCCCGCCCCTCCCGTATTGATTTTTTTGAGAAATGGTGATAGAATGGTCAATATAATCCCTTAAGGAGAATAGCCATGCCTATCAAAATACCGAATTCCCTGCCGGCGGCAAAGACCCTTACCGACGAAAACATCTTTATTATGACCGAGACGAGGGCTCTCACGCAGGATATAAGGCCGCTGAAAATACTTATCCTCAACCTTATGCCCACCAAAATTGCCACCGAGACCCAGCTCGCGAGGCTTTTGGGCAACACTCCGCTTCAGGTGGAGATAGAGCTCATACATACAAAGAGCTATGAATCGAAAAATACTTCGCAGGAGCATCTGCTGTCGTTTTACAAGACTTTTGACGACGTAAAGGGCTCCCGCTTCGACGGAATGATAATAACCGGCGCGCCCGTTGAGCACCTCGAATTTGAGGAGGTCGAATACTGGGACGAGCTCTGCGAGATATTCGAGTGGTCGAAAACGCACGTGCACTCTACGTTTCACATCTGCTGGGGCGCGCAGGCGGGGCTTTATTACCACTTCGGCGTAAAGAAGATCCCACTGCCCGAAAAGCTCTTCGGGGTGTTTCCCCATACCGTAGACTATAAAAACCCGATACTCTTCCGCGGATTTGACGACGTTTTTTACGTCCCTCACTCGCGCAACTCCACCGTAGACCGCGCCGAGCTCGAGCGTATACCCGAGATAAAGATCCTCGCTTCGAGCAAAGAGGCGGGCGTCTACGCCTGTATGACCGGCGAGGGCAGGCAGATATTCATAACCGGCCATTCGGAATACGAGGCGGGCACTCTGGCGCAGGAGTATTTCCGAGACAAAAACAAGGGAATAGACATAAAAGTCCCGAAGAATTACTTCCCCGACGACGACCCAACGAAGGCGCCCGTGGTGACCTGGAAAGCCCACGCGAACCTGCTGTACTCTAACTGGCTCAACTACTTTGTGTATCAGACGACTCCTTACGACGTGGACGAAATAAAATAACGGCAGTAAAGCGCAAAAAGGCCCTTTAAAAGGGCCTTTTTGATGCCTGCGTAGGTTCAGCCTCTCAGCTTTTGCGCAAGTTCTGCGGTTACGGCTTCAATGGCTCCGAAGTCCATAGCTCCGATATAGCAGCGCTCCAGATCGTCGTGGACGGCTTTTGCCTGTTCGAGCGTTTCTATGGCGGAGGCTGTGAGTTCGCGCTTTACGCCGGTGTTGAAGAGATATCTGCGGCGGCGCTCACGGAGAAGGTCGCGGTCGTAGAACCTCAGTGCATTTATCTTTGCGTCGGCAAGCTCTCCCGCGGTCTCGCCCGAAACGAACGCGAGCCCGAGCTCGGGTATAACGGCGTGCTCGTAAACGCAGCCGCCGTGGAAGACGTTCTTTGAAACTACAACGTCGTATCCTGCGGCCGCCGCGCGGACGGAAAGGCTCTTTAAAAGGGCGTCGGTTACGGCGTAATACGGGTCTGAAACGGCGTAAACCGTGCAGCCCTCAAACGCCGCCGCCTGCGTAACGATTCCCTTCGGAGTAACGGTGGTTATCTGGCGAAGAGAGATCTTCCCGGGGGCGCGGCCGGTCTTAGGCATAAGCCTCAGACTAAGCCGCTTTGCGTAGGCTTCAAGCTTGTCGCCGAGAAGCGCGGCCTCCGACGCCGCAAGAATGTCGGCATTGAGGCTGCATATGGCGCCGAGGCAGCGCTTTACGCGCAGGTGGAGCTTTGCGTTCTCGTCGGAGCAGCGTATTATCTCGTCGGCGCAGGCGCGAAGAATGTTCTCGTCCCAGAACCGTCCGAGGTCCAAAAGACGCTCGCGGGCTCCGGGATAGCTCGGCTCGAAAACGTGGGGAGCGGTGCCGTCAACGAATATCACGCCGAGCTTTCTGAATACAACGGCGTCGAGCGAGTCGGGGTCGCTCGAGCAGTAATACAGCTCTGCGGGATCGACGTCGGAAAGAACGGCGGCAAGGCGCTTCATAAGGGTGGATTTGCCGGTGCCGGGGCCTCCCTTTATGATGTAAGTAAAGAATTTTCCCGATTTTATGTCGTCCCCAAGATGCGTTTCAAAGCCGTCGGGCGTCGGGCAGCCCAAAAAATATGTTCTGTTTGACATTCGGTTTCCTCCAAATTCAGTTTTTATATAATATGGAGGAACCGCCGACAAGGTTCTATATAAAGCGGGGTAAATAAAACGGGCGCAGTTCAGTACTGCACCCATTTTTCCATAAGGTTTTCGAGTTCGGTCTTTGCCTCTTCGAGCCGCGAGCAGAGCTTTCCCATTTTCTGATAGTCCGAAGCCGTTTCGGGCTCGGTGATCGCCTGCTCGATGTCTGAAATCTCCTTTTCGAGCGCTTCAATGCCGTCTTCGAGCTCTTTTATCTCCTGCTTGCGCTTTGCGTCCAAAGAGCGCTGTTCGCGGGTGCGGTATTGCTTCGGCGGCTCCTTTTTGGCCTGCAACGCCAAGCGCTCGGCTTCCGCCTCCTGCCGCTCAAGCTCCTTTGCCGCCATATAGCTGTCGAAGTTGCCCTGATAGCTTTTCACGCCGTCCTTTGAGACCTCGAGTATCCGCGTCGCGATTTTGTTCAAAAGATATCTGTCGTGCGAGACGACTATCATCGTGCCGTCGAACTCCACGAGCGCCGACTCCAACACTTCGCAGGTCATACTGTCGAGGTGATTGGTAGGCTCGTCGAGTATGAGGACGTTGCCGCGCTTAAGCATCATAAGCGCAAAGCTGAGCTTTGTTTTTTCGCCGCCGCTGAGCACCCTTATGGGGTTATACACGTTTTCGCCGGTCAGAAGAACGCCGCCGAGCAGAGTTCTTATCTCAAGGTCGGTCATTCTCGGATAGCGCCTGTGCACCTCGTCGATGACGGTGCTGCGCGGGTCGAGCTGCTCATTCTTCTGGTCGAAATAAGCGGTCTTGACGTTCTGCGCCCATCTTACCGTGCCGTGCTCGTGAGGGTCTATCCCGAGCAGGGTCTTGAGTATCGACGACTTTCCTATGCCGTTCGGCCCGATTATGCCGACCTTTTCGCCGCGCCTAAGCTCAAACGTGAGCGACGGTATAAGCGTCTTTTTCTTATCGCCCTCGCCGACGGTTATATCGACGTCGGTTACCGTGAGCACCTCTTTCGGCGGCACTATGTCGTATTCGAGCTTTATTCTCGGCGGCTTTTTGGGCTTTTTCGGCTTCTCAACGCCCTCCTCGACTATTCTGTCGAGCATATGCTGCTTGCTCTTGGCCTGCTTGGCGGAGGTCGCGGAAACGCGGTTCTTATCGATGAAAAACTGAAGCTCTTTAATTTTTTGCTGCTGCTGTTCGTAGAGCTTTTCCTGCCGTTCAAGGTCGGCTTTTTTCTGCCGCAGAAAATCGGAGTAATTGCCTTTGTAGGCCTTTATTTTGCGGTCTTCGAGCTCTAAAATGCGCGTGCAGAGCTTATCGAGAAAGGAGCGGTTGTGCGAGACCGTCAGCACGGCGCCTTTGTAGTCGGACAGATAATCTTCGAGCCACATCGTGGAATCGAGGTCGAGGTGGTTGGTGGGTTCGTCGAGAATGAGAAGGTCGGGAGCCTCCAAAAGCAGCTTGCAGAGCGCCATTCGGGTGCGTTCGCCGCCCGAAAGCGAGCTTATTTTCCGCGAGCGGTCTATCCCCGAAAAGCCCATTCCGTTGAGTACGGTGTTTATCTTCACGTCGATGATATAGCCGTCGTTGGCCTCGTAATGTGAGCTTAAGCGCGCGTATTCGGCCGAGGCTTTTTCGAGCGCATCGCCCGAGAGCTCCGGCATTTTTTCGGAGAGCTCGGTTATTTTGCGGTATTCCTCTTCGAGAGCGGAAAACGGGCGGTGCATTTCTGCATCAACAGAGCTCTCGCTCACAAGTCCGCTGTTCTGCTCGAGATAGCCTATAACGCAGCCGCGGGAGACATTTACGGCGCCGTCGCCGCCGGGAGTGGGGTCAAAGCCGATGCGGTCGGTGAGGATCTGCAGAAGGGTGGTCTTTCCGCAGCCGTTCACGCCTATCAAGCCGATGCGGTCGCCCCGCTCGATTGAAAAGCTGACGTCTTCAAGAATGGGGATATCGGCTTCAAAGTATTTCCATATATGCTCAACGCTCACAAGCATAGTGATTTTCCTTTCATATGAGTTAGCACGATTATATCACATCGCAAGCGAAATGGCAAGAGAAAGAGGGGAGGGCAAGAAAATGCAAAATCGAATTTATCTTCACCGCCCTCCCGATTGACAAACCCTTGCCAAAATTGTATAATTAACTCATACGCAAAAGCGTGAACGGAACATTATATTATTTAAGGAGATGTTTTTATGGGAAAAATCGCTAAGATCACTCTGCACCCGTCTTTTAGGATAGGCAAGATCTCCCCGAGGCTCTACAGCTCGTTCCTCGAACCTATCGGCACAATGGTGAACGGCACCATGTATAACCCCAAGCACCCGACTGCCGACGAGCAGGGCTTCCGCCGCGACATCATCGACGCCCTCAAAGCGACCCCCAACCCCGCCGTAAGGCTCCCGGGCGGCAACTTCGTCTCGGGATGGGACTGGAAAGACTCGATAGGCCCGAAAGAGCAGCGCAAGGCTCATCTCGACCTCGCCTGGCACCAGTATATCCCCAACGACATAGGTCACGACGAGTATCTCCAATGGGCCGAAAAGATAGGCACAGAGCCGCTTTACACCCTCAACCTCGGCACCGCCGGAATAAACGACGCCGTCTACTGCGTCGAATATACCAACCACGAGGGCGGCACCTGGTGGAGCGACCTTCGGCGCAAAAACGGCCACGAAGCGCCCTACGGCGTTAAGCTATGGTATCTCGGCAACGAGATGGACGGCCCCTGGCAGGTCGGCTCGTGGGAGCGAGACCCTAAGGGCTACGGAATAAAGGCCAACGAGATCTCAAAGGCGATAAAGTGGGTGGACGGCTCCATCGAGACCGGCGTCTGCGGCTCGTCGGCGCCCTTTATGGCCCATTTCCCCGAGTGGGACCTCAAGGTGATGCAGGAGTGCTACGAATCGGTAGACTACCTCTCTATCCACCATTACCACTCTGCCGCACCCGGCGACTTCGGCGCACTTTTGGGCGGCTCGCTCTATTATGAGGACTTCATTAACACCGAATCTGCTATGCTCGACTACGTTCAGGCAAAATGCCGCAGTCCGAAAAAAGTAATGATATCATTCGACGAATACGGCGCTATGTCCCGCCCGCCGCGCGAATACCGCTACGGCTACGGGCCGCATAACCTCTATGCCGATCACTACGTTTTTAACCCCGACAGGAAATACGTCCGCCACGACCCCGACAATATGTTCCCCGGAAGACCTCCTATGCGCCGCCGCGGGGATATGATAGGCGCTCTCGGCAACACCTCGGTGCTGCTCGCGTTCTTAAGACACGCCGACAGGGTAAAGGTCGGCTGCCAGACGGGCGGCCTCGGAACTCTCGTCTCCTCCGACAGAGAGCATACCTGGCGTTCGGCGGGCTTCTACCCTTTCACCCAGCTTATGCGCTACGGCCAGGGCGAATCGCTCCGCGTTGCCGTCGATTGCGACACCTTTGACATTCCCGCCTATATGGTAGACGACAATTCGCAGTATCCCGAGAAGGAGGGCGTGCCCTTTGTGGACGCGGCCGCCGCTCTTAACGAGGAAAAGGGCGAGCTGAACGTATTCGTCATCAACCGCCGCTGGGACGGCTCCGAGACCCTCGAGCTCGACGCCTCCGCCTTTGAGGGCTACACCTTTAAGGAGCACATCGAGATGTACTCCGAAGACCTCGACGCCGCCAACACCTGGGAGAATCCCGAGGCGATAGTCCCGAAGACGAACTCCGCCGCTGTCTGCGAAAACGGCAGGGTAAAAACCACGCTCAAGAGCCTTTCATGGAACGTTCTTCGCTTTGAAAAGACAAAGTAAGCCGGACTAAATCCGTTCATTTGGCAGTACAGCATAAAACAGCAAAGCAGACGGAAAACCGTCTGCTTTTGTTTATATGATCAACAGGCCGCACTCAGCTTTTAAACCGCTCAAACAGTTCCTTTACTTTGGCGATATCGAAGCAAATAATTTCGTCAAACCCGTAATCTGACAGAATGTAGCGCACAAAGCGGCAGCCAAGGTAATAACCCACGTCGCCGCGGCCGTTATAGCTTACCCAGTCGCCGAAATAGCGCTGATCGGCCTGCGACATGGTCTTTAAATCTCTTGCGAAATCCGACCTGATCTGTTCAAAGTGCCCGTCGCACCACGCTTTCCAGCCGTTTTTATCCTGATGATAGTATTCTGCGTCGCCGACGACCGTCTGCTCAAAGCACATCGCCACGCCCTCAGTAAAGAGCTGCCAAAGAAATGAATCTTCGAAATTATCGAACTCACGCTTGAGAGTCCCGTACTGCTTTTGGTAAACGTGTCCGAGCTCGTGGCAGATCAGCCCGTTCATATCGTCAATACTGCACCAGTTCAGCTCCAAAATTTTTTCGATGCCGAGCAGTATTGCCGTCTTCCCGCGATACTCCGTCACCCAACCTGCGCCGTTGCAAAGGCCGAGATAAAAAACGACGGCGGCATCAAGACTCTTCCCGAAACGCTCATATATGACGTTTTCCAGCCCGTCCGTCACTTTCAGGAAAGAACCGTGTGCGGCTTCAAGCTGTTCACGGCTTTTCGGAACGCGGTCCAACACCGATAAATAATCGCTCTCGGAAAATTCGCCGGTGCTCAATACTTCCTTTGCGTCAGCGGCGAGTATAGGGAACAGCCCAGGCAGCGCGGAATCTATGTATTCTTTCCACCTGTCGAACGAAAATCCCGAATCGCCGTATGAAGTCAATGCCGAAGAATATGTATCTATAATTTCCATAGCGTTCAAGCTCCAAAGTCCGATCCTAAGAGGCTTTCGGCATATCCTATAAGCGCACGGCAGCCCTCGCAGATGTCGCCGTAAGCACGCTCGAAGTCGCCCGAATACCAGGGGTCTTCGATATCTCTGCCCTTTTTCGCGGTAAAATCAAGCAGGCGGTGAACCTTTTTCTCGGGGTCAGAGCCGATAATGCTCATAATGGTCCTTATGTTGTAGGAATCCATAGCTATCAAAAGGTCGAACTTCTTATAATCGCCGGAAGTCATCTGCCTTGCGCTCCGCCTTGTATAAGGTATGCCCTTTTCGCTGAGCTTTGCCTTTGCCGGCGGGTAGACGTCGTTGCCGAGCTCTTCGGTGCTCGTCGCCGCCGACTCGATGTAAAAGCTGTCCTTTAAGCCGCTCTTTTCGGCGAGGTCTTTCATTATAAACTCCGCCATAGGCGAGCGGCATATATTGCCATGGCAGATAAAAAGTATCTTTATCATAGATTTTCGGTCTCCTCGGGGATATTTCGTGCGCCCGTCACCACCCCGACCCCATTGCGATATAATGGGTATAGGAGGTGCGAAAGCGCAAATGGATCATCTTGTATTAACGGCGCTCGCCGCAACGCTGGGTACCTGGCTCGTTACAGCACTCGGCGCGGCGACGGTCGTCTTTTTCAAATCGCCCTGCCAAAGGGTGATGAACCTTATGCTCGGGTTTGCCTCGGGCGTTATGATAGCCGCGAGCTTCTGGTCGCTGCTGCAGCCCGCCATCGAACGCGCAGAGGCGGCGGAGGGGCTTCCCGCCTGCTTTGTTGCAACGGCGGGATTTTTATTCGGAGCGGTGTTTATGTGGGCTTCCGACAAGGCTGTGAGCTTTGCCCGAGGCCGTGCCGACAGCGCGCAGGGCAGGCCCAACGAGCGGCTCAACCGCATTATCATGCTCGTTCTCTCGATAACGCTCCACAATATCCCCGAGGGGCTTGCCGTCGGGGTGGCGTTCGGTGCCCTTAAAGGCGGAGAGAACTCTGCCGAGGGGCTTATGGGAGCGATAACCATTGCCGTCGGGATAGGACTGCAAAACTTCCCCGAGGGAGCGGCTGTATCCGTTCCTCTGCGTCGCGAGGGATTCTCAAGAAAAAAGAGCTTTCTGCTCGGGCAGGCTTCGGGGCTCGTTGAACCGATAGCCGGCGTGACGGGCGCGCTGCTCGTGGTCTACGTTGAGACCATACTGCCCTACGCGCTCTCATTTGCGGCCGGCGCGATGATACTCGTAGCCGTCCACGAGCTTATACCGGAATGTCAGAAAAATCAGGATTCACAGCCTTATTCCGCAACTATGGGAATAGTCTCGGGCTTTGCCGTGATGATGCTTCTCGACGTTATGCTCGGGTAAAAACTACATTTCTCCGAGCGGCTTGACCAAAAGCGATACCCGCTCGGAAAAGCTGCCGTTTGTAAGGACGTAAGAGCACAGATATCCGTCGGCGGTGTGCTCAGTTTTAAACTCTCCGAGCGAAAACCCGCCGTAGGATTCCTTTGTGAGCGGCGTAAAGACTTCGGACTCTTCGCCCGAAAACACCCTCAGTACCATAACGCCGCCGTCGTCTTCAAGGCGAGCCTCAGACGGGGAATATCTTTCGTTTATAAATACTGCGCCGCCGTCACGGTCTCCTGCATATTCCGAATCGGAAAGGATATCGCGCACGGCGGTGTTTACCGTATCGGAAACGAGCAAAAACCGCGATTCGAGACTGTTCATTTCGGCGGAGCGCGCCGCCGAGGCGGAAACGGCAGCTATAACTGCCGTTATCAGCGAAAGTATCACCGCGGCGACCAAGAGTTCCGAAACGGTGAACCCGCTTTTTGAGCGCCGACCGCTAAATATCATAGGAATTGCCTCCGACGCAGCTTTTCGGCGAATATCTTTCGAGAATTTCAACTATGTCCTCGCTATATATGCTGCCGTCCAAAAGCGAGCCGTCCGGCGAAACGCTCACCGCGCGAAGGTCTTCGGGGTCTTCGTCGTAGGGGTTCACGACGGGCGCGGAGAGGTCGAAGTAGTCGGCAAGATATATCCTCGCATTTCCTTGGGGGAAGATCACGTTGCCTTTGGCGGAGCTTACGCCGAGCTTCTCAAATTCCGAAGCGATTCGGCGGGTCTCGATATTGTACTGGTTTCGGTCGTCGGGCGAAACGAGCCAAGCGGGATTTAAGCGGATGTCCTCGGCTCCGGCTTTAAGGCAGGCCTTGGCAAACTCGACGACCGGCCCGAGGGGTAACGTTTCCTGATGAAAAGCGTCGGCCGAGAGGAGTATCGCGTTTATGCCGCTCTCAACGAGCCTTTCGGCGCAGAGGGTTATTTTCTCGGGGTCGCGGCTGAAAAAACCGTTGGTTATTATCTGACGCTTGGGTATGCCGGCCTTTTTTGCGGCGGCATGTATATTGAACACCGCTTCGGGGCAGAGCAGCGGCTCTCCGCCGAAGGTCATCACCGAATCGAGCTTATAAGCCTTTGCCGCGCTCAAAACAGCCGCAGCGGCTTTGTCGCCGTCTATAAACTCTCCGCTTGAGCTGTGGTCGCCCTCGGAGCAGTGGCGGCATCTGCCGGTGCAGGCAAGCGTGACGACAAATTCGAGCCGGCAGAGGTTGGCGGTATATCGGTTCATACGCGGGCGCTCCTTTCAGACTTTCACCGTTTTCGATTCCTTAAGACTGTATCCTCGGCGGAAGTCCTCTATCCGCGCACCCTTTTTAAGGCAGTAAATGAGGATCTCCGCGCAGGCTCGGGCGTCGCTTGCGGCGTTGTGGTGGTCAAGCTCTATAAAAAGCTCGCGGCATACGGTGTCGAGCTTATGGTCGGGCATCCAGGGCAGGACCCTCTTGCCCATACGGCAGGTGCAGGCATATTCGGTGGACTCCGGCGCGGGTATGCCGTAGGCGCGGAGGCATTTTGAGAGCACGCTCATATCGAACTGCGCATTGTGAGCCACGAGCAGTCCGCTGCCGAACAGCGGCCTCAGCGTGGGCCAGAGCTCGGCAAAAGTGGGAGCTTCGGCGGCCATAGCGGGAGTTATGCCGGTGAGGCGTATATTAAAATCGTCAAAAGGCTCCTCGGGGTTCACGAGCGAATAGCGCTCCTCGGTGACGGCGCCGTTTTCCACCACGCATACGCCGATGGCGCTCATTCTGTCGTTTCTTAAGTTCGGCGTTTCGACGTCGAAGCATATGTATCTGTCCACGGTTCCACCTCTTTAAGCGGGGATTTCTCCAATATTCTACCACATCGCTCCGCCGGCGTCAACGGAGAGGGAAGCGCAGCAAATCTTCGATGCGCTCCCCGATTAGATATTTTATCGCCTGATACGGGCGGAGCTAATACGTCCTGAACAGCTTTACCGCCTTGCGGGCGATCTTATACACCGGTCCTTCGAGCTTTGCGCTCACGTTTTTGAGCTCGTTCGGAATGTCTATCCCCTGCGGGCAGTGCTGCTTGCACTTTCCGCAGCCGACGCAGTTCGAGGCCGCCGAAGAGGTCTGCCTTAGCGCCGTGCACATAAAATATTCCTTTTCCGAGGTAAACCAGCCGTCGGAGAAGCGGCGGTTATAGGCGGCAAAGCAGCCCGGAATGTCAACGTTTTTCGGGCAGGGCGTGCAGTACCCGCAGCCGGTGCAGCCCACCTTCATCTTCGAGTTTATCTCCGCGACCACCCTTTTGAGCATTTCGGCGTCCGCCTCGGTGAGCTCTCCTGCGTACGACTCCGAGGCCGTCTTTATATTCTCGATGACCGCCTCTTCAGAGTTCATTCCCGAGAGCACGCATGTCACTTCGGGCTGATCCCACAGCCACTTGAACGACCACTGCGCAGGGGTATACTGCTTTTCGTAGAAGGCAAAGATCTTTTTTGCGCCGTCGGGGAGACCGTTCACGAGCCGCCCGCCGCGCAGGGGCTCCATTATCATCACCGGCAGACCCTTGGAGCTTGCATATTTCAGTCCGCGCCTGCCGGCCTGCGAGTTCTCGTCCATATAGTTATACTGTATCATGCAAAAGTCCCAGTCGTAGGCGTCAACGAGGCGGCAGAACATCTCCGGCCCGCCGTGATATGAAAATCCCACCTGTTTTACCTCGCCCGAGCGCTTTTTTTCGTCGAGCCATCTGTCCACCCCGAGCTCTTTAAGGCGTCCCCAGGTGTCGATGTCGGTGAGCATATGCATAAGGTAATAGTCGATGCGGTCGGTGCGCAGGCGGGAAAGCTGCTCTTTAAAATACTTTTCGGCGTCGTTTTCCGTCTTTATGAGGTAGTGGGGGAGCTTTGTCGCGATGTTTATTTTATCGCGTATGCCGTTGCGTTCGACTATTTCGCCGAGCGCCGCCTCGCTGCCGGGATATATGTATGCCGTGTCGAAGTAGTTCACGCCGCCGTTATAGGCGGCCATAATTTCGCGCTCCGCCTTTTCAAGGTCGATCTTTCCGCCCGAGCGTTTGAATCTCATACAGCCGTAGCCGAGCACCGATATTTCGTTTCCGTATTTGTCACTGCGATAGTTCATAGTCTGCCTCCCGTGTCGTTCGTTTTTTCAGGAAGTTTCCGCGCAGCCTGTGCCGCGCGGCTCTCTTTTATATTATATATCTCTGCGAGAAAAAAGCAAGAGAAAAAGGCGGAGAACATTTGAGGGAAGCGAATGGCTTCGGGGGGGGGTAACGTTTCGGTACCCGTAGATATTTCCCAGCCGGCAGGCGACAATCCATTTCATTTGCCTCGCTCGCCGCTCGGCAAACAGGGGACCCCTTAATAGGGTCCCCTGCGCCCGAACCGTCCACCGGA
>CANRLU010000011.1 GCA_947631535.1 uncultured Clostridia bacterium
CGGCGACAAGGCCGAAATGCTTTTATACGGACTTACTGACAGAGAATTGAGGTGCGATAATGTTTGATTTTGAACCTGTAGGAATAAAGGCCAGAGAAGCCTCGCGCGAGCTCGCGCAGGCGGAGACCGGCAAAAAGAACAAAGCTCTTGAGACCATCGCGGAGGAGCTTGTGAACAACAGGCGCGCGATAATCGACCGCAACCGCATAGACGTTAAAGCCGCAGAGGCAAAGGGAGTCAAAAGCTCGCTCGTTGACAGGCTCTATCTCAACGAAAAGAGGATAGAGGGCATCGCGGAAGGCGTTCGCAAGGTCATAACCCTCGACGACCCCGTGGGGCTCATAGATTCGGGCGAAACAAGGCCCAACGGGCTTCGGGTGATAAAGATAAGGGTCCCGCTCGGAGTGGTCGGGATAATATACGAGTCGAGGCCGAATGTGACCGTAGATGCTGCGGTGCTCTGCCTTAAATCCGGCAACGCCGCTGTCCTCAGGGGCGGCAGCGACGCCGTGAACACCAACCTCTATCTTGCGGAGATAATGCAGCGCGCCCTCGAAACTTCGGGGCTACCGAGAGAGGGAATACAGCTATTAAACGACTCCTCTCGCGAGGCGGCGAACGCTATGATGAAAGCCCGCGGATATATCGACGTGCTCATTCCGAGGGGCGGCGCGGGACTTATAAAAAGCTGCGTGGAAAACTCCACCGTGCCGGTCATCGAGACGGGCGTCGGCAACTGCCATATCTACGTCGATTCGTCGGCGAGCATACCTATGGCGCTCGACATCGTGGACAACGCCAAGACCCAGCGTCCGGGCGTCTGCAACGCCTGCGAGACGGTGCTCGTCCACCGCGACATAGCCGAGGACTTCCTGCCGAAGCTCAAAAAGCGCCTCGACGCGCATAATGTCGAGATACGCGGCTGCGAGCTCACCAAAATGATTCTCGGCAAATGCGTCGTACCGGCGACGGAAGAAGACTGGGCGACGGAATATCTCGACTATATCCTCGCGGTAAAGGTAGTAGACAACATTTACGACGCCATCGAGCACATAAGAACGTATTCCACCGGTCACTCGGAGTGCATAGTAACCGAGAGCTTTACGGCGGCGCAGGAATTTCAGCGTCAGGTGGACGCGGCGGCGGTTTATGTAAACGCCTCCACGCGCTTTACGGACGGATTTGAGCTCGGCCTTGGCGCGGAGATAGGCATTTCGACCGCAAAGCTCCACGCGCGCGGGCCTATGGGCCTTAAGGAGCTCACGACGATAAAATATCTGATAACCGGCAGCGGCCAGATAAGGCAATAAAGTTAAGAGGAAAGATATTATGAGCAAACGCAGAAAAAAGAAGCCCGCCGATTTGGCGCAGACCCCTCCCGATAAGGACAATACCGCCGTCGGGGCGTCCGCGGAGGAAAAAGCCGCGGAGAAAAAGGCCTCCGAGGATAAGGCTCCCGAGGATAAGGCTCCCGTGGAAAAAGCTGCGGAGGAAACGTCCGACGGCAAGGGCAAAGAGGGCTTTTCGGAGCGGAAAATCTCCGACTCTGAGAACAAGAGGATACACGAGAGGTTCAAATTCGACTGGGAGCTTGAGGAGCATCTGCTTGAAGCCCTCGACGAAGACGCCTCGGAGCTTGCGGAGCCGGAAGAAACCGAGCCCGAGCCCCCCGAGATAAAGAGCATAAGCTGGAAGCAGGCGCTTCAGGCGGTCTTCGGGCTGTTCCTGCTCGTGTTCGCGATAATAGGCGTTATCGCGACGGGCTTCAAGGTCTCGGACGTGATAAAGGCTTCAAAGGACACCTCGGCGCAGCAGGCCTACTTTGAGGAATTCATAATGCCGCTCGTGGCCTCCGACGCGCCCATTTTCGACGGCGCATCTTCGCTCAACGAAGACGTCATACTCACCGCCGCCTGCTGGGACATCATCTTCAACCCCTCGGTTTACTATGAATACTCCAACGGCGTTTACAGCGTTTCCTACCTCGACATCGACCGCAGGATAACCAAGCTTTTCGGCCCCGGGCTCACCTATACCCACAAGACCGTCGGCGACACCGAGCTCACCTTTGAATACGACGAGGAAGCGGGAATGTATTATATCCCCGCCTACCCGCGCTCGCCCGCATACTACCCCGAAATAACCGCGATGGAAAACAGGGACGGCGTTACCGAGCTCACCGTGTGCTACAGGCTACCGATAACCAACTGGATAGAGTCGCTCGACACCGTGGAGAAAACTATGATATACACCGTTGTCCCGACGGATACGGGCTATAACGTGTCGGCGATAAGGATAGGCGAGATAGGTTCCGACGGTGAAGCTGACTGACGCTCGGAATATAAAGCGTCGCGGTATCAACAGGCTGAAAATATATAAAAAGGCGGGATATTCTCCCGCCTTGATTTTTATTCTCTTTCCGCCCCGAAGCTCACCCGCGAGGCGAATATCGCGGCAGCTGCAGGAGCAAGAAGTATACCCGCTGCGCATATGGCCGAGACCGCAAAATACGCTCCGAAGAGCGCCGCAGCGCCCGACGCCGCAAAGCCCAGGGCTCTTACCGCCTCCGAGGTCGCAAAGCCGAGCTTTTCCGCCCTTGCTGCCGACTCCGAAAGCCCGATGAGCGGCAGTATATCCCTTAGATCGTTTCGCAAAAGCAGCGCCGAAGCGCATCTCTTTGCCTCCTCCGCTCCAGAAGCGAGAGCAAAGCTGCAATCGGCCGTACTAAGGACTGCGCAGTCGCTCACGCCGTCGGCGACGGCTATTTTATATCCCGCGCTTTTTTCCTCGCGCAGGGCTTCGCACTTGGCAATAGGCCCGAGCCCGCAGATAAGCCTTTCGGCTCCCACCTCCGCAGCAGCTCGATCAGGCTCAAAAACGCTTCCGCCCGAGATAAGCAGGGTGTCAACTCCCCTCTCCGAAAGTTTCTTTACCGCCGCAGCGGCGTTGGGCTTTACGCTGTCTTCAAAAGCGATGAGTCCTATCGCCTTGCCTCCTGCGAACACCGCCTTTAAAAGCTTTCCCTCAAGCTCGGGACGTCCTTCGGCGAGGGGTTCGCAGTCCTCTTTTAATGAGCTTAAGACTATCCTGCGGCCGTCTACCGTTCCCGTTATCCTCCCCGCGAGCCTCTCGCAGGATATGCAGGGCGGGACGGCAACGCCGTTTCTCAGGCAGCGCTCGGTTATTGCCGCGAAATCGCCGCCGTCGGCTCCGTCGCACAGAGCCGACGCCAGCCTTATTATGTCCTGCGGACCGGTCTCCCCAAGAGGCGTCACCCCGCAGACCGAGAGCCTGCCCACGGTTGCGGTGCCGTTATAGTCTATGACGGCGCGGGTCACGCCGCGAAGCGTATCTATGGCAGAGGGGTCGCGGAAGCGAACGCCCTCCGAAGCGGCCTTTTTTGCCGCAAACAGCCTTGAAAACGCCCTTGAGGCCCCGAACGCGCAGGGTGAGCCCGCCAAAAGTGTGAGCGCGAGCGCAAAAGCTGCGTTATCGACCCCAGAGACCGCAAACACCACCGCAGATACCGCGATCGGCGCAGCAGTCCCGATAAGGCATCGCAAAACGAAGGCGCGGCGGTCGGTCGGGCTCTTTTTTGACTTCGGACGCTCACAGCAATAAGACACCATTTTAAAAAGCTCGCTCACGCCGTCGGCACGGACGGTGAGAAATCCGCTGATATTGCGGCTCCCCGCCTTTACGCGCTCGCCCTCGGAGCGAAGCATCGCGTAAAGCTCGCCGGTTATGGGTTTTTCGTCTATCTCGGAGCGGCCGGCGATTATCTCGCCGTCGCAGGGGACTGTCTCGCCGGGGCGTATCGACACTATATCCCCCTCTTTGATATCTTCGGCGGGAACGGTCTTTTCGGCGCCGTCACGCAAAACTACGGCGGACTCGGGCAGAACGCCGGAAAAATCGCTTTTTGAGACTGCCGCGGGAGTCGTTCTGTCTTTAAGATATTTTATGACCGCAAGTGCTGCGATCACCGCCGCCGCAGGTGCAAAGAGCGAGCGTCCTCCGCCGCACCAAAGCCTGTCGTAAAGCGAGAACAACGCCGCCGCTGCGGCCGATGCGCAGCAGAAAGCGCCGTCAAAAAGCGCGGCTCCGGCTATATAGACCTCCAGAGCGAAGAGCAAAAGCTCGATGAGCGCATAAAGAAGCGGCGCGCCCTGCAAAGTCCCGAGCCACCAAAGCAGCCCGCATATAACGGCGCAAAGCACTATCCCGACAGGCGACACCGATCTTTTCATTGCTGCACTCCTCCGACAAATTATATATAATCAGTATAACACGTTATGTCGAAAAATGCAATATCGAGGGGGTAGGAAGATGTGCCTAAATCGTAGACGTTTTCGTTTGATGACGGAGAAAATAGCGGCGGTCGCCGTGGCTTTTTCTTCCATACCCCCTGCCCCCTCTCCCTCAGAGAGGGCGAGGGGGTTCCACCCTGTCACCCTGGTCGTTCACCGTTCGGCGAACGACCGACCCCTCCCCTCGAGGGGAGGGGTATTTTGGTTCCTTGAAAACACTTACAAGGGCCGGAATTTGGTGCGGTTCTTTCAGACGCGAATGTGCGCAGCCTGTGTGAGTAAATGAGTAGGGCCTTTGAGTCGAAAGCGACGAAAATAAACGTGACCCTTTTATCATTCTTTGTGTCGCCTTTCCCTTCTCTGGCGTATCTTTTTGCGTCACTTTTCTGCACGAGAAGAGAAGTGACGGAACTCTCCCCAAATTTCAATAAAAAATTTTCATTATCTCTTGACACAGCTCATCTAATATGCTATATTAGATGTAGTGATATTGATATCGGTCTTTTCTTGATATTTCCATACAAATCGACAGTTTAAGAACGTTAAAAGGAGAATTGAGATGTCTTACAGAATTTTTGTCGAATCGTCGGCGGATTTCACGCCCAAAATGCTCAAAAGCTTCGGGCTCGACCTCGTGCCGTTAAAGCTTATTCGCGGCGAGCAGACAATGACCAACGAAGAAATGGACCCCAAGTTTTTCTACGACCTTGAGCGCAAGGGCGAAATGATGACCACCTGCGCCGCAAACATCAGCGAATACACCGAAGCGTTTGAACCTCATCTTCAAAACGGCGAGGATATAATTTTGCTCGGATTTTCGTCGGGGCTGAGCTCTTCGGTCAACAATGCCGAGCTCGCGGCGGAGGCGCTGCGCGAAAAATATCCCGACAGGAAGATCTATATTATCGACACCAAGTGCGCCAATAACGGTCAGGGCCTGCTTGCCGACCTCGTGACGAGAAAGAGGGCCGCCGGCGCCACGGTTGACGAGGCCAAGGCCTATGCCGAAAAGATGATGCTCAAAATATATCACTCTTTTACTATGCCTTCGCTTATGTATCTCAAAAAAGGCGGGAGGATATCCACCGCCGCGGCCGTTGCGGGGACCGTCCTCGGGATAAGGCCGATACTCTATGTGAGAGACGACGGCAAGATATATATTTCCGGCAAAGTGCGCGGCCGCAGAGCCGCAACTAAGGCTCTTTACGACGCCTTTGTGAAGCACGCCGTGAACCCCAAGAGCCAGGACGTGTATATCGCTCATGCCGACTGTCCCGAAGACGCCGAAGAGCTCGCGCAGATGCTCAAAGGCAAAGTGAAAAGCGTGACGATCAACTACATCGGGCCGGTGTTCGGCTGCCATTGCGGCCCCGAGGCGCTCTCGCTTTACTTTATCGCCGACGAGCGCGAACCATAAGAATTATCCGCCAAAAAAGCCCCGCTTTTAACGGGGCTTTTTCGGGGTAAAAACCATATGAAAAGATTGGGGAAGATGTCGTGACATTTGATCTGCGGCAGGAAGCATCGCCTGCTGCGAATATACTATAGCGCCGCCGCGGACGGTTTTCCCGAACAAAAGTGGCTTTTTTATATTATTTTATCCGAACTTATTATACCGTCAAGCGGGACAAAAATCAATAAAGTATCGGTTGAACGCGCTTCAACAACGGCTTGAATGATTTTTGTCTTCAATTATATAGTGTCATTTCCGGCGAAAAAGTTTGCAGGGAAATTGTAAATTTTTTGTGAATTTTTTGTTACGGGCTTACAGTCGGAGTGCAGCCCCCTTTCTCACTTCCCTACTTCCCTCACCTCCGCTTTTTTCGGGGCGCGGGGGTCGAGGGACAGCCTGCCGCGCTTCAGCGATACCCCGTAAAGGCCCTCCCGTAATGCGCGGTAATACCACGCCGCCGAGCCGGTGTATATTGACCAGCCGCCGCGTCCGCAGCAGTTTTTATTGGAATACACGTCGCCGCAAAGATAATACGGCTCGGTCTTGTATCTTTCGATGCCGCCGAGCGAGCGGTTTATCGGGCTGAGCGCATCAAGTATCTTTTCGCCCTCGTCAGTGAGTCCCGCTTTCAGGCAGGCCATTCCGAGCCATACGGCGCCGTGGGTGTACTGCCCGCCGTTCTCGCGCATACCCTGCGGATAAAACTTCACATAGCCAGGGTCGGGGTCGGCGCTTTCGGAAAACGCCGGCGCGAAAAGCTTTATCACGCCGCGCTTTATATCCGCGAGCTCGGAATATGCGTTTTCGAGAGCGGTGCGCGCAAAGCCGTCGCCGCCGAGGCCGGCAAATTCCGCGAACGACTGCGCTATGCTGTCTATTTGGCACTCGCGGCTTTCAGACGAGCCGAGTTTCGCCCCGCTGTCGAAGTATCCGCGAAGATACCAGCCGCCGTCTCTGCCCCTGCTCTCGACCGCTTTAGCGAGCTCGTCCGCTCGGCCGACGATCTTTTCGGCAAAATCATATTCTCCCTCAAGCTTTGCAACTTCCGAAAATCTCCGCAGGACGATTATAAAGAATTCGGTCAGCCACACCGACTCCCCCTCGCCGCCGCTCCCCACCGAACCGAAGCCGTCGTTCCAGTCGCCCGAGCCTATCAGCATAAGCCTGTTTCTGCCCGCTTTTTCAAGGCTGTGCTCAACGGCGCGGCGGCAGTGGACAAACACGCTGTCGGTCTGCGAAGTCTTGTACACCTCTCCGTAGCGCTCTTTTTCGCCCTCTTTGAGCTCGAGCCCCTCGCACCAGGCGGTCCCGAGCTCAAGTATACCGTCGTCGGCGGTCTTGCCGAGATATTCGCAGACGGCATATGGCAGCCAGAGCGCGTCGTCTGAGATGCGGGTGCGTATTCCCCGAGTTTTCTGACCGACCATCGGGTGCCACCAGTGCATAACGTCGCCCTCTCTGAACTGCGCCGTGCAGCAGCGGAGTATCTGCGCTTTCAGAACGCGCGGGTTCTCAGAAACGATCCCCACGGCGTCCTGGAGCTGGTCGCGGAAGCCGTATGCGCCGGAACACTGGTAAAATCCGGTGCGCGCATATATCCTCGCGTGGAGTGCCTGATACCTCAGCCACACGTTGGCAAGGAGGTCGTTGTATCTGCTGCCGGAATTTATCTCTATCACGCGCTCGCGGGTGTCGGTCTGTTCGGAGAAGTATCGCGGCATTTCCTCAGCGGCCATTTCGCTAAGGCCGTATGAGAGGTAAAAGCTCACCTTTTTCCTGCCGCCGATGCCGCACATCACCGCGCCTATAAGCCCTGGCGACGGTTCGGCGCAGTCGTCCCACCTTCCCGTAAGAAAGCTTTCGCGGTCGGTGCAGACCTTTGCCTCCTCCGAAGCCGAGATGCACATATATCCCGCCGTTCCGGAAGCTGCCGAGCAGAGCGACAGCCCGTTTTTTATGCGTTTCGGGGATATCATATCCGAGTGCTCGCGGGTCACGCCGAGGCAGGGCTCGGTGTAATAGCAGAGCTGCCCTTGCCCCTTGAGCGCGATATCGGCGGTCACGCGCTTGCACATTCCCTTTGCCGAAACGCTCACCTCTATATGACACTTATACCCCTCTCCCCGCGAGAAATACTCCGCCCTATACGGCGAGAAGACCGCCGCGGAGCCCCTTATCAGGTCGAATATGCCGTCTTCGGTCTTTAAAAGAAGACGTTCGCCGAGGTTGTCGCGGGCGGGGTCGTTGTCCCAGGGGGTGAGACGGTTCTCACGGGAATTGAAGGCATAGGTGAACCCGAGCGAGCCGTTTGAGACGAGCGTCCCGAACACGGGATTCGAGAGCACGTGGCACCACGGCAGCGGCGGTTTTTCGTTTATAACGTAGCTTTCGCCGCAAAAGCCTCCGCAGGCGACCGGAAGCTCCACCTTTTGAGCGACAGGCAGCGAACTTTTGATAACGGCATACTCCCCCGCCTTTTCCGAAGGGGAAGACGAGGCGATCTCGTCGGTGCAGATGTGGCAGGCGGCGGCGCGGCACAGGTCGTAAAGACCGTCCCGCGTTTTGGCGAGGTCAAGCGGGAGTATCCCGCCGTAAACCGAGCTTTCGAGGCCCTGCTCCTTTGCCGCCGAGATAAGCTCGGAATAATGCGCACGCTCGTATCTGCCGCCGTCGTCGAAGGCGAATAACAGCTGCACCGAAAGTCCGCAGAGCCGCAAAAGCTTATAAGCCCCGAGGTATGCCGAGAGCTTTTGAGAGTCGTTTTTCGAGTTGAGGTCTACGAGTATGAGCGGCACGTCGGTGGATATCGAAAGCTCCCATAAAGCGCGCAGAGGAAGTCTGTTGAGCTTAACTGCTTCGCGCTTTGCGTCGCTGCTGCCGGTGCCGAAGAGGACGGCGGGCAAAAGCGCCGACGCCACCCTGCCCGCGGCGGTGTCGAGGCGGGGAAGAGTGCAGTATCTGGGCCGCTTTCTGCGGATATTCGAGACGCGGTTTATAAGCTCTTCTCTCGAATCGGCGCACACCGAAAACAGCGTGAGTTCCGCCTCGGATTTCGGCGGGAGTTCTAACGACGCGCGAATGAACACGCACGGGTCGGGCTCGGATATAAAGCTCGGTGAAATGTCTTTAAAGCGTTTGCCGAGGCCCGCAACGCCATCGGGACATTCGAGCACCTCGCCCCTGTCAAAGCTCACGCATTTCTTTACGTCCTCTATAAAGCCTATCCCGAGCCATATTTTCTTTTCTCCGCGCACGCGCGTCGCCGTTACTATATCCCACTCGGCGTCGCGCTCAAGCCTTAAAAACATCTTTGAATAGGCAGGGTGAGCCTCCTCGGCGGCGTCGGACTGAAGCGAGGGCTCGATACAATTTATCACCGACACCGGCAGGGCCTCCTGCGTTTCGTTTTTCAGGGCAAACGTTCTGAGCTCGCAAGGATATTCCGAATGGAGCCGCAGCTTCATTCCCGCAGAGAGCTTTTCGGTGCTGCGGTAAAACGCCGCGCCGTCGTCGCTGAATTCGGTGCAGAGCCCCGGGGCCTTGTCGGGCAGGAAACTCAGCGAGAGCGCGTCGCCGCCGTCGCTTATAAAGCTGAAAAAGCCTTTCGGCCTCATCATAAGGTCGCGAGTGCGGCAATAGACGTTTTCCGAGCGGTACATCGAAACGCAGACGCCGTTGTCGGCAGCTATAAGGGTCATCTCGCCGTTGCACAAAAGCTTTGCCCGCGGCTCAGAAAGGCTGCACCCCTCAAACACCTCGGTCTCGCTCTCTTTCGGCTCGGGAGCCTGTCGCTTCGGCCTGCGCAGTGTGTTCTCAAACACCGCCGTTCCGAGGTGAAATCGCTCGTCTAAAAGTTCGAGCGCGCCTTTCACCCTCAAGTCGCGCATAAAGCGCTTCTGGATTATGTCTCCGCCCAGAAAATTGTCGAGCGCGCAAAGACTCATTCCCACGTGGTGAGCCATATAACTGCGGACGGGCTCGGGCTTTTCGGAGCCCGACGCCGTGAAATCGAGCGCCTCATAAAGTCCGTAAGAGCCGTACATGCCGTATCCGGCTATCCGGCGGAGGTTTTCGGGACCGTCGCCCCCCGCAAGGCAGAGCGAGAGATAGGTCGAATACGGCGAAACGACATAGCTGTTCTCAAGCCCGCGCTTTATTCCCGTGTTGGGAACGCCGTGGGCCATATAGCGGTAATTCAGGGCGCTGTCGAAGCTGTAATATCCGCTCTCGGATATCCCGTAGGGTCTGCCGAGGCTTTTGGCATACTGCTTCTGCACCCAAAGGGCATATCTCAGACTTTCGCCGAAGAGCGAGCCATCGGGGCTTTTGAGGAAGATCTCGGGCATAAAGAATTCAAACATCGTTCCCGAGTAAGAGGCCGCCCCGCCGAAGAACCCCGCAGACAGCATAGACCTCGAGAGCCTAAGCCAGTGACTTTTGGGAACCTGCCTCGAAGCTATCGCCCAGAAGGACGTAAGGCGCGCCTCGCTCATAAGATAGTCGTAGCAGTTGGGGCTCTGCACGCCCTTTTCGGGGTCGATGCCTATCGCCATAAGCCCTCTCACGCCGTTGTAAAACACCGAGAGGTCGCAGGAATCTATCAGCTTTTCTATCCGCGAAACGAGCCGATTTATCCGCTGACCGCCGTCGGTCTCTTTAAGACCCTCTTTGAGGGCGGCAAGGCAGCAGACGAAATTGCCGCTGTCTACGCTCGAAACGTAAGGAGAAGGGCATATTTTCAGCGTAACGGTGTCGTACCAGTTATAGAGGTTCCCGTGATACTTTTCGAGACGCTCCACGGTGTGAAGAGTCCTCTCGAGGCGCTCGGCGGCGGCACTCAAGTTTATCAGCCTGCGGTCGAAGGCCGCAAGCACCGAGAGCATATAGAGCCCGATATTAGTGGGAGAAGTGCGGTGAGCCACGCGGTATACCGGCGAAAACTGCACGTTGTCGGGCGGGAGGTCGTTATCGGCGGCGGTGACGTATTTTTCAAAGAATCCCCACATATCCGCGAACTGCTTTGAAAGCTCCCGAGAATCGCGGTATTTTATGCGGCGCTCAGAAAGCGCGAGCCCGCCGTCGTTGAGCGCGAGAAGCGCCGGCATCGAAGAAAATACGGCGCCCATAAGCCTTATGAAGTAGTCGGGCGACCATAGCAGCGAGAGCGATGCCGTCTCCGCCCAGAGATAATATCTTAATGGATTGGCGCCGGAACGCTCGGAGGCGTCGGAGGTCGTCCAGTCGAGAAGATGCCGTCCGGTCATAAGCCGCCAAAGGGCGGTGAACATCGCTCTTAAGGACTTTACCGCGAGCGTGGGCAGCATTACGGTGCTGTAAAGGATATATCTTAAATTCTGCGAGGCAGAGCTTAAAAGTCCGGAATAGAAACGCCGCCCGAAGGTGCGGTCTTTGAGAAACACCCGCAGCGTTCCGAGTATAGACGGAAAGAGCCACAAAAACAGCGAGGCCAAGGCTATAAAGGCGGCGGAAGCGGGATATATGAAGAAGGCGAGGAACATCGACGAGAAAACTGCCGGCGGCGTTGCGGCCCGGCGAAGATTGTCGGCAAGCTTTAGCTTTGAAAGCGGTCCGTACTTTTTAGAAAAGAGCTCGGGCAGGTTCTGGAAGTCGCCGCGTATCCAGCGGTCGGCGCGGCGGTAATAGCTCTGGGGCGTGGACGGAAAGCCCTCGGTAAAGCATACGTCTCCGGCGTAGGCTGTCCTTAAAAGCTCGCCCTCAAGGATATCGTGGGAAAGTATCCGCTCGCCCTTGAGGCTGTTCGTACACTCAAGCAGTGCGGTGACGTTTATAAGCCCCTTTCCGCAGAATGTGCCGCGCCCGAAAACGTCCTGATAAAGGTCGGAGGCTTCCTCGTCGTAGCTCGAGCGCGAACCTATCCCGCCGAGGCTCTTGGCAAATTCGGTGCGGAGCGAATCACGAAGGCGGGTGACCATTCGCGGGCAGATTATGCCATAGCCCGACACCACCTTTCCGCCGCTCACCTTTACCCTGTTAGACGGGTGCAGAGCTATGGACAAAAGCTCGCTCACGGAATCCATAAGCGGGTAGGTATCGGCGTCTACGGCGCAGATGTAGTCCGCCCCGACAAGGCGCTCAACTTCGCCGAAGGAGGCGTAAAAATCGCCCTCGCCGGTCTTCATATATTTCGCGATATCCATAAGCGCGCCACGCTTTCTGAGGGCTCCCATATATTCCTGCTGCGTTTCGGAAAAGCTCCGCTTTCTCACCACGCAGGAAAATCTTCCTTTGCAGATCTTATTCAGCCGCGACACCGTCTCGCCGAGACTTTCGATAACGGCGCGGTCTTCCGAGGTTATAGGCACCTGCTCGGCGGGAAGATCAACGAGCGCGCAGATCAGTATATTCTCGGCGGTATCGAGGCAATGCAGCCTTAAAAGGCGGTCGTAGAGGCGCTCCGCGTCCTCCGGGTCGAAAACGGCCGCCGAAAGGACTATCGCCGCCTTGGTGCTTTTTACTTCATTCGAGCCAGCGTCGAGGCGCATAAGCCTTGCGGCTCCTCTGCCGCGCCTTAAAACGGCGTCGCTGAACGGGCGCAGGGCCTCGATCGACGGGAGAAACAGAAGAATTGCCGTAAAAGGAGCTTCGGCAGCAAAGGCAATAAATACCGACAGTGCCGCGGCCGCCGCAAACAGCAGCAGCGAGCATACTACCGCCGTTTTCTCGGGAAGTCGGGCTTTTTTTATCACGGCGAGGCTGCCGATATCGAGGTCGGCCCCGCGGTATTTCTCGAGCAGGTCGTCGCAGAGCTCAAGCTCGTCAATGCCGTATTCCGCCGCGCTGCGATATATCGCCTCGCGGTAAAAAAGGCGGGTGCGGGGGTCGCTTTCGCGGTAGGCCCTGTCCTCCGAGAGCTTTATCGCCACGGGGTTCAGAACGTCGTTTATTCTTTCAATGTCGAGACTGCCGAGGTCTGAAAGAAGCATAATGCAGCGAATAAGCCCGCTGTCCCAGCTTTCGGCAAGAGCGCATATTTCTTCGATGAGCGTATAGACGAGCCCATAGCCGAGGTATTCAAATTCGCAGCCGTAGACCCGCCTGTTCTCGCTCGCTCCGCGAAGCAGCATTATCACGGTATCGGTATCGGGGAAGCGGTCGTTTGAAGCGCGTATCAGAGCTTCGGCGAGCTCGAAACCGCCGTCAAAGAAAACGCTGCGCTTTTCGCTGCCGCAAGGTCCCGACCCCGCGCAGCTGAGCACCGTGTGGAAATTATCGGCGAAAAAGGCTGCCGTATCGTTGGGAATACCGTAGGTGCAGAGCTCGGAATACAACCTTTTAAGGGCCTTTATCCGCCCCGACGTTCTGCGTGACAGCTTTTTAAGGCTCACAAATCCCTTGCTCCCGCCGCCTTTGCTCATATAAAAATACTTCCTTTCGCGCGCATTTTAAGGATAGTATTTCCTGCGCCGTGCAAATTTATGCGGCGGGCGTCGAGGCGGAGCGCCTTTGAAGGGGCGAAGCCCGCGCGCTTCGCGCGCCCGCCGCTTGCGCGGCGGCCTCCGTCCCCCCTGCGGGGGGGACGGAGGGGCTTCGCCCCGTCACCAAGGCTCACACCCCTGCTGTGCTCCCTTTTGCAGCGGGTATTCGCAGTTTGCACATAAGGCGGCTGCGGCTGCGGGTTTTATTCTACTTGCGTTTTCTGATTTAATGTGCTATAGTTGGAACCGAAGGCGGCTTTGCGCCGCTGCAGCGATAAATTAAGGAGTATGTGCTATGAAATATGTTGTCTTGCTCTGCGACGGTATGGCCGATTACCCCGTCCCCGAGCTTTCCGGCCTCACGCCTATGGCTAAGGCCGTTAAACCCAATATGGATAAACTCGCCTGCCGCGCCGAGGTGGGTCTCGTGAAAACGGTTGCCGACGGCCTCAAGCCCGGCAGCGACGTCGCCAACCTCTCGGTGCTCGGCTACGACCCCGCGCTCTATTATTCCGGCCGCTCGCCGCTCGAAGCGGGCTCCATCGGAATAGATATGAAGCCCACCGACGTATCACTTAGGTGCAACCTTGTCACCGTCTCCGACGAGGAGAATTACGAAGACAAAACTATGGTGGATTACTGCGCCGGTGACATCTCCACCGCCGACGCAAGAGTGCTCGTCAACTCCCTCAAGGAGGTATTCGACAACGACGAGTTCACACTATATTCCGGCGTGAGCTACCGCCACTGCCTCATATGGGACCACGGCACCCTCGACCTCGGCACCCTCACCCCGCCTCACGACATCACCGGCAAGCCGCTCAAAGGTCACCTTCCGGAGCGCCCGAACGCCGCAAAGCTCTACGATATGATGAAGCGCAGCTATGACGTCCTCAAAAACCACCCGCTCAACCTCGAAAGGGTAAAGCGCGGCGAGCGTCCCGCCAATTCAATGTGGTTCTGGGGCGAAGGCGTGAGGAAGCCTCTTGCTTCGTTCAAAGAAAAATACGGCGTGAACGGCACGATGATCTCCGCAGTCGATCTTTTAAAGGGTATAGGCAAGTTCTCGGGAATGAACGTTGTGAACGTCGAGGGCGCGACGGGTTACCTCGACACCAATTTTGAGGGCAAGGCGCAGGCCGCGATAGACGCCCTTAAAAATGGCAGCGACTTCGTTTATATCCACGTTGAGGCGCCCGACGAGTGCGGCCACAGATATGAGATAGAAAACAAGGTGAAGTCGGTAGAACTCATCGACAAAAAGATACTCGGCCCGCTGCTAAAAGCTCTTGAGGAATACGACGACTACAAAATCATGATCCTCCCCGACCACCCGACCCCGCTCGCTTTAAGAACTCACACCAACGACCCCGTGCCCTATCTCATTTATCACAAAAAGTCAGAGAAAAAAGGCGTAGAAGTCTTCAGCGAGGAGTCGGCGAAATCGACCGGCATATTCGCGCCGATAGGTCACGAGCTTATGGAAAAATTCATAAAAGGATAAAAACAGCCGCCCTGCGTTGAATCGCGGGGCGGTTGATTTATAGCAAAAATGGGTTATTCGGCAGGCTGGAAGTATTTTTTGAGCGGCTTGTAAATCAGCGCGGCTACAACCGCAGTGATGACCGTTTCAGCGCCCATATACCAGCCGTTATAAGCAAGCGAATAGACAACGCTTGTCATACCGTAATCGTTCGGCCAGAGAGCGTCCCAGATCCATACGCCGGTGACGAAATGGCAGGCAAAGCGAAGCAGGAATGTCACAACTATTCCGAGAACAAGCTCAAGAACGCCGTTGTTGAACTTTCCTTTAAACATTCCGGCAAGACCGATAACGGTATAGGCAATAACATAATCGAAGAGAATAATTGCAATTACCATAAGCGCCGAAGTGCCGTAGCGGACATTGTCAAGACCCAAAACAAGCTGCAAAAGGCTGTAGACGAATCCGCTGAGAAGTCCCCATTTCCAGCCGTAGCGGAAAGATATGATGACAAGCGGAAGCATACTTACTATTGTAAGTCCGCCGCCCATAGGCATATCGATCTTAAACAGGCTGAGGATTGTGCCGACAGCGATCAAAAGAGCGCTCTCGACAAGCATAAGTACCTTTTTGTTTTTCATTTAAATTTCCTCCTTAAGGGCGGGGCAAATGAAAAAAGCCCCAAAAATGATTTCGTCATTCCTGAGGGCAAATCAACATATAAAGCAAAAGCTCCCTACGCCGGTATTAACCGAATCAGGTTTAAGGGTCAAAGATCGCATCTTTATCTCAACTCGTCAACGAGTCCCCCTGTTTTGACGGGGAATATAATACCACAGCGGTAATTATTTGTCAAGCGTTTTCCGGGAGTAATTTTAAGCACGATTTTCGTTTGCCTCGCTCATCGCTCGGCAACTGGGGAGACCCCTTAATTTTGAAAAAGGCTTGACCGAAAACTTTTAAGATTTAAGGGCAAAAAGCAACGGAGCCGAAAGTGCGGCTCCGTTCGCTTTTAATGAAAAATGAAAGTAAGGAGGAATGAGAAGATGTCTTAATTTACCGACGGGCGGATACCCGTCACAAACCGCGAGGTCCAGTAACCTGTGGTGATGTTGGCGGTTTTTACAGATTCGCCGGGCTTGGGGGCGTAAACTATCAGCCCGCCTCCGGCATATACTCCGCAGAAGCTCGCTTCTTCGCCGGGCTCGGCGGAAAAGTATACTATATCTCCCGAGGCGAGGTCGGAATATGCTATCTTTTCGCCCGCTTTGATCTGGTCTTTTACAAGACGCGGAAATTCTATTCCGGCAGCCCTCACGCAGTAATATACGAGACCCGAGGCGTCGAAGCCCTTTTCGGGAGAGCTTTCGCCCGACTCGAATTTTACGCCGAGCTGCGCGGCGGCAGTGTCGATTATCGTCTGAGCTATGTGGGTGGGAAGCTCGCTCGCGGGCCCGTCGGCAGAAGTTTCGGGCTCGGTGACGTCAACTTCAGGCTCGGTGGTTTCGTGCTCCGTGACCTCCGGCTCCGTAACTTCGGGTTCCGCAGTCTCAGGTTCGGTGACTTCGGGTACTTCGGTCTCGGGCGGAAGAGCCTGCGAGGTGCCGTCGGTGGTATCGGCAGGAGTTACGTCGCTCACTGCGGGAACGGTGCCCGATGTGGGTTCGCTGCGGGTCGATGCAGAGCTCTGCTTTTCGACCGCGCCGCAGGCGGCGAGCATCGCGCAGATGAGTATTCCCGCGACGACGGAATTGATTATGCTCAATTTGCATTTTTTCATTTTTACGACCCCCTTCTTAATCTGTGATTACATTATAGCGCGTAAAAACGCAGGATTCAAGAACAGAGCGATTACAAATGGTTACGGTTTGATTACAGTTTTCGGGAAAATAATTACGGAAAAATTACAAATGAGGGGGAGAAAGAAAAAGTTGTGTCCTGCCTCGGCTTTTTCGACAAGCCGTGAGCTCTTAAAAGCGTCCTGCGCCCGATACTGACGCTTCCCTACCCTCTTTAGGGTTGACGGACGTCAAAAAATGTTATATAATTGAAGCGGCATTTGCTGACGGGAACATTATATCGAAACATTTACCCGAAACATTATAAAGGAGGATATTATGAAAAAATTTTTTGCTGTGTTTGCCGCGCTGCTTATCATCTTTACGCTCGCGGTGCCGGTGCACGCCGAAAACCCCGTTGTTCAGTCGTCGTTCACGCCCGACCCCGCGCCGGTGGTTTTTGACGGCGTTCTCTATTTCTACTGCGGCGAGGATTCCGAGGAAGACAACGGCTTCTACAATATGACCGACTGGCATTGCTTCTCGACCACCGATATGGTCAACTGGCTCGACCACGGCGTTATTATGTACCCCGAAGACTTTGAATGGGCAGAGCCGGGAAGCGCCTGGGCCGCGCAGTGCATCGAGCGCAACGGCAAGTATTACCTTTACGTGACCGTCACTACCGACGGCGGCCGAGCGATAGGCGTAGCCGTTGCCGACAGCCCGACGGGGCCCTTTAAAGACGCCCTCGGCAAGCCCCTCTGCGGTCCCGACTGGGCTTACATCGACCCGACGGTTATGATAGACGACGACGGTCAGGCTTACCTCTACTTCGGCAACCCGACTTCGTTTTACTGCAAGCTCAACGAGGATATGATATCGCTCGACGGCGGCGTTATGCAGCACGATATGACGGTAAAATCCTTCGGACCTATGCCGGGCGGCGGCACGAGCTACACCGAAGGGCCCTGGCTCTATAAGCGCAACGGCATCTATTATCTTGTATACGCTTCAAACGGCGTTCCGGAGGGTATAGCCTACTCCACTTCCGACAGCCCCGTAGGCCCTTGGGAGTATCAGGGTCTCATTATGAACCCCGGTTCTTCCACGACTATCCACCCCGGAATAATCGAATATAAAGGGCACGACTACTTCTTCTATCACGGCGTTCTTCTCCCGAACGGCGGCTGGAACAAGCGCTCTACCGCCATTATGGAATTCGACTACGAAGAAGACGGCTCTATCCCGCTCATCGAGCACTCAATCCTCGGCGTGGAGCAGCTCGAAAACTTCAATCCATTCGGAAAGCACGAGGCCGAAACGATGAGCAACTCGAGCGGAGTAAAATCCGTCACCTCGGACAAGAGGGTCTATATCGGCAGCATCTCCGACGGCGATTACATAAAGCTCAGCGGCGTAGACTTTGAAGACGGCGCAAAGAGCTTCTCGGCAAATATCTACTCCGACACCAAAGGGAGATTGGAGATCCACCTCGACAGCCAGTACGGCAAGAAGATAGGCACCATAGACCTCGACGGAAGCAGCAAATTCAAGGACGTCAGCTGCGCCCTCAGCGCCAACAGCGGCGTTCATGACCTCTTCTTCACCTTTATGGGCACCAGGGACTCCGACTTCAGATTCGATTACTGGGAGTTCTCTAAAGAGGAGACGGCAGGTTCTTCGGGTTCATCTTCCAACACCGTTATATACTGCGCGATAGGCGCGGCGGTCGTTCTGCTCGCGGCAATAGTTATTGTAATTATCGTAAAGAGCTCGAAAAAGCGCACCGCAAAGGCCGACAAATAATTTCACATAAAGCATAAAAGATCCCGCACCAAAGCCGGTGCGGGATCCGTTTTTTTATTATTCTTCGGGATAGCCCTTTTCAAGGAAGCGGCCGTAATCGCCCCAGAAGTAATCGCTCGCATATTCCTCGTAAAGCTCGGGGTCTACGTAGATTTTGAGCTGCGGGTCGCAGCCGTCGGTCGCGAGGGATTCCGACATGCTGTTAGGCACCGAAACGTCTCCCGCGCCGATGCCCTCGGGAATGATGAGCACTTTCACCGACGAGCCCCGAAGCGCCCAGCCGTCCATCCTCGAAACGTTTTTGCCGAGGGTGAGCTTCTCGAAGCGTGTATCCGCAAAGGCGTCGGCGGCTATTGTCCTCACCGGCGTGCCGCTGACGGTGTCGGGCACCGTTATTTCGTCCTGAAGCTTTCCGAGGTCGCTGAGCCCGGTGACCGTAAACGAGCCGTCGTCGGCCCTTTCGAGCTTAAGATACATATTGTCGCTCGTGATAACGCTCCTGTAGCCGGGCAGAATGTCGGAAAGCAGGTAATCCTCGTATTCCTCCCAATCTATGAATATGCTTATCTCTCTTATTCCGAGCGAGGCGGGGTCTTCGGGAAGAGTGAGCTCGCCAAGAGGAGTCCCCGCCGCAAGGTGGACTTCGAGCCCCTCCCTTACGCCGGCAAAGGCATAGGGCGATATCTCCCTGATGTTCTTGCTGAGCTCTAACTTTTCAAGGAGCTCCGCGCCGTCAAAGGCGTCCATATCTATCAAACGCACGGGCAGACCGTCGTGCTCTGCGGGAACGCTCAGCTCGGAGCGCATCTTTCCGTTGTCGGTAAGAGAAACGACTATCGCATAGCTCCCGCTCGGGTCGGTCGAGTATTCAAAGCTCTCCTCAAGGCTGATGATATCCGCATAGCGCTTGAAGCCGTCTGCGTTTTTGAACGCATCGTAGTCGTAGGGCGAAACATACAGCTTAAAGCCGTCGGCGCAGCCCTCTCCGAAGCCCTGCTCGGGAAGCTTCACAAGGCGCGGGTCCACACCCTGCGGGATTATAACTCCGCCGAGATTCCTAACGCGCTCAACAGCGCCCTCCTCTATTTCGGATATATTCTTTCCGAGCGTGAGGAGCACGAGCCTGTCGCACCCGATGAGCGAGCCGCCGCAAAGCGTGGTGACGGGTATGCCGTTTATCTCGTCGGGGACCGTAAGATATGCCTTTTCGCGGCCTGTTTCGGTAACTCCGGTTATCGCCCAACCCCTGCCCTCCGAAAGCCTCTCAAGGTCGAAGTCTTCGCAGTCAGGCCGCTTGCCTGCGGGCTGCGGAAGCTCGCTTACCGGTATCGTCACCTCGTCGGAGGACATCTCGCGCCTGATGTCGTCGATAAGCTTTACCGTCCTCACGGTGACGCCGGAATTGTTGAGGTGAAACTCCGAGTCGTAAAAATAGCCGCCGTCAAGGATATAGTCGTAGATGTTGCTTATGACCTTGCAGTCGAGCGAGAGAACGAGATTGCGGTAAAAATCTTCGATATCTTCGTCCGAGACACCCGCGAGCGCCTCTTTATTCATCGGCGGGAAGCTGAAATAAACCTCTCCGCCCTTTTTGCGGACGTACTTTACGTAGTCGTTCACATAGTCGATATATTCCTCGTAGTCGGTGGTAACGCCGTCAGTGTAATCGGTCCTGAAATCGAGGGTTATGGCGTTGCCGTATCCCGAGAGGATATTATACGGGCGGTCGAACACGTTATCGCCGTATTCGTTGAAGTTCTCCTTGCGGTAGGCGCCAGCGTTTTCGGGGAGCGTGCCGTCAAGGATATATCCGAGTTTATCCCCCGCGAAGCCCCACAGCGCCCCGACGAGCCGCTCGTACTCACCGCTGTCAACGTCTTTGAGCATATATGCGCTGCCGTCGAGGGCCTGCGCGGCGGTCTCGGAGTTGAAATACAAGGACAGCGTCTGCGCGTTGAGCTCCGGCGCGAGTATCATTATGTCGCCCTCGTTGATGTCGGCCTTTGAGAGGTCCATCATAAGTTTTGTGCCGAGGTTGGCGTAAAGCCCGAAGTTCACCACGTCATACCCGAGCTCCTCGGATATGAGCCCGCTGTCGAGTCCGAAGGCGGCAGAGCTCCCCGCGACGATAACTATCTTCGGACTGTCGGCGCTTTTCAGGCGGTCGTATTTTTCCGAGAGCTCGCCCAAAAAGGTATCGTTATAAACGGGCGGGAGCGCAAAGGCTATTATTATAACGGCAAGTATCGGCACAAGAAACAGCGCGAGCATAGGCGCAAAGACCTTATAAAAGCGCTTTCTTTCGGTATTTTTCACACTCACGGTCTTCGCCTCCTCAGAACTGGAAATAGATGAACGAGCTTGCGCCGTTGCCCGAAAGAAGTAACAGCCAGGCGGCGGCGACGGTCCAGCAAAGAACGACATACATAAACGCACGGTCGGAAGCCGCGGCTCCGAAGCCGCTTTCGGAGTGGTTTTTAAGGGCTATCTGCCTGTCTAACTGACCGGTGACGATTATCGAGAGCAGCGCCGCTGCGGCGGGAACGAGCCCGAGCCCGAGCGCTTCAAGCGAGGCAGAAAGGTTTATCCCTCCCCAGCCGGCAAAGAGCTGCTTATAGAGCACTCCGAGGTCGGAGAGGCTGTTTGCCCTGAACGCCACCCAGGCGATAAGCACGAGCACAAACGTGCCGAGGCGCTTAAGCGCAAGGAGCCACTTCGATTCGGGCGGGACTTTCAAAAGCGCCCAGAATTTCTTTCGCGGCTTTTCGGTGAGATATCCTATTATCTGATACAGTCCGTGCATAACTCCCCAGAGGATATACGTCCACGCGGCGCCGTGCCAGATTCCGGAAATCAGAAACACTATAAATATGTTTGCAAACTGCCGTGCGCGCCCTTTTCGCGAGCCGCCGAGGGGTATGTAGATGTAATCCGTGAACCACGACGTCAGCGAGATATGCCATCTGCGCCAGAAGCCCTTTATATCCGTCGCGCTGTAGGGGTCGTTGAAGTTCTGCATAAGCTTTATCCCCATCGTCCTTGCGCAGCCTATCGCTATGTCGGTGTAGCCCGAAAAGTCGCAGTATATCTGCACGGCAAAGAACACCGTGGCTATAAGAACGGTGAAGCCGTTGAGCAGCGAAGGGTCAGCGCTCCCGACGCCGTTATACACCGCATCGACGTATTTCGAGAGCTGATCCGCTACGGCTATCTTCTTGAAGAAGCCGACCGCCATCATCTTGAGACCTGCTGCGGTGTCGGCCGCGGAAAACGGGTTATCCGCCCGAAGCTGAGGCAGAAGGTTCTCGGGGCGCTCGATAGGTCCGGCTACGAGCTGCGGGAAGTAGGAAACATAAAGCGCGTAATAGCCGAAGTGGTGCTCCGCCTTCATATTCCCCCTGTAGACATCGATGACGTAGGAGAGCGTCTGGAAGGTGTAAAAAGATATTCCGACGGGCAGAATGAGGTTCAGCGTGAACTCCCCCGCAGGTATCCTTATGAGATTCAGAAACGCCGTGATGTTGCGCGAAAGGAAGTTGAAGTATTTGAAGAAGAACAGCACCGCAAGGCTCGCGGTCAGGGCTGTTATCAGAAGGAGCTTTTTTATACCCTTTTTCTGCGCTTTTTCTATCCCCAGAGCGCAGAGGTAAGAGACAACGGTCGTGAAAAGAATAAGATAAATAAGGTCGGGCTGCCAGCTCATATAGAAGTAGTAGCTCGCCGCAAGGAGCATTGCCCATCTTGCTTTTTTCGGGATCACCCTGTAGAGCAGAAGGACTACGGGGAAGAAGATAAGGAATGAGAAGGAGTTAAATACCATCGCCGTCGGCTCCTTTCCCGCGCTTTTTTGTGGTAAACAGCGCGACCGCAAGGCTTAAGAGCAGCGCGAAAAAGAGTTCTTCGGGCTTTGCGCCAGCGGCGAGCATAAGCCCTATAACGAGCAGGTGCAAAAATGCGTTCAGCGCCGTGAGCGCAATAAGCGCCGTTTTATCGAGCTTTCCGAGCGGCACCGAAAGAATATGAACGGCAGCTATCGCGGCCATTATCACCCAGAACCATACGGTGCCCAGAGCTTCGTAATTTCCCATTCAAAGACCTCCCGCTGCGTTAATACGACGACGGGTCGGCAAGATATGCCTTTATGTCGTCTGCAAGATTGCGGGTGCGCTCCTTTGCGCCCTCGTCGTTTAAGTGCCACTCCGAATCGTAGAATTTTGAGTGCTCCATAATGTATTTACCCACGTCGGAGATAACGGGGTAATCGAGCACCTCGGCACAGTAGGCGTTTACCTTGTCATACTTTTCCTGCGTGAGCTCATCGGGACGCAGTCTTGAGAGGTCGTGAGGGCCGAAGCTCATAACAAGGACCGCTCCCCGAGCCGTTATCTTTTCGTTGACGGCGTTGAGGTTGTCGTCGTAAAGGTGAGCGCTCGAAATAGTCTCGGTGGCGCCGCCGAAGTTGCCCCTTACGGAGGTCCTGACCGTCCCTATGTCGCCGTATTTGTTTATGTCCGCGTCGAGCTGATATTCCTTGCCCGACTGGTGTATAGCCGGAGTGAGCGAATTGTCCGAGGTGTCGCCCACCTGGAATTTGCGGAAGCAGTCCCAGAAGCCGGTGTAGTCCGACATATCGACGTCTCTGAATATGTCGTAGCACTGCTCATTCCCGCGGAACATCTTCGCGTGGAACTCGTTGGTGCCCATAGGCGCGCCTCCGCCGTATTCCGGTGCGTGAACGATTATATCTCCCTCGCCGCAGTATTTCGAGATGACGTCGAGGAAGAAGAGCGACGGGTTGGCGGCGTTGGTGCCGTAGTTCACCACGGAGTAACCCGGCATAAGCTCCTCAAAGAGCTCGGAATTTATGCCGTTTAACGACGACGACCCCGAAACCACGACTATCTTTTTGCCCTCAAGCGTTCTTAGGCGGTCGTATTTTACGTTGAACGAGCCCTCTATCTGTCCGGAATAGACCGGCAGGCGCTGAGCGTTGAGGACTACCGTCGAGACGTTTCGGTCAAAGCTCTCGTCATAGACGGTCACCACCGAGTCGAAGAACACTACCTCTTCAAGGCTTTCGCAGGCGCTGAAGGCGTCCTTTTCCACCGTTTTGACGGTCCGCGGTATGACCACCCGCGTGATATCGCCGTCAAACGCGCCCGAAGCTATCGAGAGAACGGGCTGGCCGTCGATCTTTTCGGGTATCACAACAAGTCCGCCGTCGCCGGTATAGCCCTTTATCTCTATGCCGGTCTTCATTTCGGTGCGCTGGTTGAGCCTGCCGAAGCCGAAGGTCGAGTCGGTTATTACCTCTATTTCTTTTTTCTCATAGATAAAATCGGAGTCGGGCGATTCCTTTGCCCACACTACGTGGAGATCGAGGCTGTCGCCCTCGACATAGCACACTCCGCCCATATTCGAGAACCCGGGAATGTCGTTTGCCGAGGCGTAGTCTTCATATTCCGCCGCAGAGGTGCTGTATCCCACGGCAACATATCCGTCGCGGAGGAATTTTCCGTTAGATTCCATAGTCTGCTGCATAGAGTAAATATCGCTGTAAGAGGCCGAAACGGTATAGGTGTCGGCACCGGTGTCCGAAACATAGCCGCCGTCGAGGTGATAAAATATGCTGTAGTCGGAATTTCCGGTGAAATTGGCGTATAACACTTTGCTGCCGTCGATATAAAACGTATATGTAGGCTCGGTGCTTATAAGCCTGCCGCCGTCTTCAAGATATCCTCCCTCAGACCAGCCCGCAAATTCTATCCTCGACTTTCCCTCGGCGCTCAGAGTGACCTCGGAGGGCCCCGCGAGCAATACCTCCGACTCCGAAACGCTGCCGTTTTCGCTGTTCTTCTTCACTTCAAGATACACGACCTCTGACTTCGGCACGACTATCATATCTACGGTGGTCGGCGCAAATACGTCTTTAAGGCGCAGCCTGCCGTCCTCCTCGTCGTAATCGGCGCCGGCAGTGTTGCCGAGGTAGATATATCCCTCGTCGATGCTCACCTTGAAAGTGACCGTTCTGCCCGCCTCGACCTCGGTGATGTTCTTCCCCGAGATGCTTATTCCGTCGCATCTGCGCAGGATCACCCTGACGCTGTAGCTGTCGCCCCGCACGGCTTCCTGTCCGCACCCCGCAAGCATAAGCGCAAAGACAACGGCGAGCGCCGCGGCAATAAACCTCCTTGCAAGACCTTTCATAATAATGCTCCAATCAATACGGTAATTATTTTTATCCTACCACCCTTTAAAGCCGTGTGTCAACGGCTTTTTCACTTATCTTGACCTTTCTGCTTGCGCGAAAACATCAATTTTATCATTCTGACAAAAGCTTGTTATTTTTCGCAATAATTTTATAGACATAATGCAAGGACTTTTGCGCCGAAATACGTTATTATTGCAGTATCGGCAAATTTACCCGCCGCATAAATTTTACTTGGAGGACATCTGATGAAGCGATTATTTTCGATCATTACAGCCGTTGTAATGCTGTGCGGATTATGCGGATTATGCGGCTGTTCAGCAGGAAGCAAAGAGCCCGGACTTACCGCTCCCGAGACCACCGCTATAGCGGAAGCGGAGCTTAGCGAACAGACCGTGACCGCAGAGGCTACCGAGCCCGTTACCACCGCGACCGAAGCGACCACCACGGAGGCGACGACCACCGAAGCCACGACAACGGAGGCAACTACCACCACGGTGACCACTACCACCGAAGCGACGACCACCACCGTTACCACCACTACCGCCGCGACTACCACAACTCCCGCGCCGACAACGCCTGCAACGACTACTACCCCCGTCCCGACGACCGTCGCCACGACCACGACTCCGGCTCCGACCACCGTCGCCACGACTACGACTCCGGCTCCGACCACCGCCGCGACCGCTGCGGCGACTAACACCTCTCAGAAGAGCTCGAAATTCCGCAGGCCGCTCTCAAACGAAATGCCGATGCTGATAGTACATATCGACACCTGGTGCTTCCCCGACCCGCAGAAGGTGATAAACCTTATCCCCAAGGAGCTCAGGCCTTATGTTGTGTTCAACATCTCCCTCTCGATAGGCCACGACGACAACGGCGTTTTCCAGCGCTCGGGTTCGGGCGAAAACGGCGGCTACGAGACGGCTAAATCCTGGATACGCGCCTGCGCCGAGGAAAGAGTGTGGGTAATGGTGCAGCCCGCGAGCGGCGGATTCAGCAACTTCCCCGACTATAAGAAGGACGACGACCTCGAGGAGACCCTCTTCGGCGAATTCTTCCGCGATTATCCCAACTTTATAGGCTTCAACTACTGCGAGCAGTTCTGGGGCTTCGACGACAAATACGACCAGGCCGGCACGAAGCGCTCTCCCACCCTGCCGCAGCGCTATGAGCACTTCGGAAACCTGCTTGAGCTCTGCAACAAATACGGCGGATATCTCGTCGTAAGCTGGTGCGGAAATCAGTGGGGGCAGTGGTGCAGCCCGCTCGCGCAGCTTAAAACTCACAGCTACTTCGCAAGTCAGCTCTCGAAATATGCCGACAACTTCATTCTCTGCGACAAATACACCCAGAGCTCCTACAAGCACGATGTCCAGAGCCAGGTGCTCGGGTTCTACCTCTCGGGATACTGCGGCAACTTCGGCGTGAGATACGACGAGACCGCCTGGAGCGACAACATCGACGGCGAATACACGCAGTCCACCGGCCTCTCGATAATGCTCGAAAGTATGCTTATGAACGGCGCCACCGTTATAGACGGCCCCGAGCTAATATGGGCCGACGATATCCACGAGATAGGCAGCACCAACGACTCCGACGGCTATAAGTCCCGCCAGTGGGATACCTATGACGTCTTCGACAACGTGACCTTGGATATGTTCAAGAAGATAGTTGACGGCTCGCTGAGGATACCTACCCGCGAAGAGGTCATTAAGAGAACGAAAGTCGCGATAATCCAGGACGTCACCTCGGGAAACGACGACCAGAAGTTCTGCACGCCCGAAAATCTCTTTGAAGGGGTCTACCGCCTCAAGGGCGACGGCGGTCTGCGCAACAACTTCTATCACTACAAGACCACCGGCAGGTATCCCACCATACCCGAAATATACAGGTTCAAGAACCGTAACCTCGAAAGTCAGTTCACCAAGCTCGTAAAGGCATCGTCATACAACAGCACCTGGGGATCCGTGAGCAACAAGATGAGCGATCTCAATATGCTCTTCCCCGAGGAATACACCGGAGATATGTATGCCGCAAGGCTTGAAAACACCTGGTTCACCTACAGCTATTATCTGAAGAATCAGGCCGCGAACGCAACTCTCGACCTTAAATACAACACCTGCGATTCGCTGGGTCTGAAATACTCAATGTATTCTTCGGGAATAATCAGGGAATATCCCGACCACATAGATTTCTGGCTCAACAACTACGACGACAACAACGCCCGCACCCTCCGTACCGACGTTATCACCATCAAAGGCGCCTCGCAGAAGCCGGAATTCACCCTTACCGCGCGCACTTCCTCGCAGGTGAAGCCCTCGGCCGAAGAGAGCTGGTCTGACGGCGTTTACACCCTCACCGTAAAGCACAACGGCCCCGTTGACATAACAATAAAGTGCAGCGGCACTGCGGAGGGCAGAAAGACCTCTTACACCAAGACCACCCTCAGCGAGCCCAAAAAACCTGCGGCCTACACCGGCGAGCGCCAGTATGAGGCGGAATGTTTTGAAACAAAGGGCGTTGAAAGGGTAGTAACCAACGGCTACGGCACCGGCAACGAAGGCTATACCGCACAGGGATATCTGATATTCGGCCGCGAGAACGCCTCCGTTAAAGACACCGTTTCGGTGCTCGAAGAGGGAGAACACGTTCTCGGGATAAGGTATTCCGTAACCTCCGACGCAACTCTCGCCCTTTATGTGAACGGCACAAAGGTGGGCAATATAACCCTGCCGAAGTCCTCGGGCTGGAGCACCAAGAAGTTCAACGTGACCCTTAAAAAGGGCTCGAACAAAATTGAGCTCAAAGCCGAGAGTTGGCTCAGTTCAAAGCTGCTGCTCGACAACTTCACTCTGAAATAAACGCATAAAATCATAAAAATAAGGGAGCCGAACGGCTCCCCTTATTTTTTGCTCACTTCAGCTTATAAAGCTTTATTTCGGCGATGTTGCAAAGATAGTCTCCCCCGCCCGACGGAACGTCGTAGCGGATATAGCGGTATTCGCTGCCTTTGAGCATCGCGAAGTTCCAGCCGGTGGCGGGAGAAGCGGTTATCTCGTAAAGCTCCGTCCAGTCCTTGCCGTTGTCGGAACCGTAGAACTTTCCGCCCACCATTCTTCCGGCAAAACCGCTCCTCGGGGCAAATCCTATAGCGTCGAACTCCGTCTTCTTTCCGAGGTCGATCTCAAGCCAGCCGTCGGCAACGCCGTCAAAGAAAGTGTCGGTTCTGCCGTCGATAACGTGGTCCACGGTGTCAGAACCGTTATTCCAAGCCGTAGAACCGGTTATCTTCGCCTTCTTCATCGAGACTTCCTCGAGGTCGGTGCTGCCCGCCTTGGCGTTGTGAAGAACGAACGTCGTGACGGAATTTCCCTTTAATTCGGCGACAAATCCGCCGTCGTAGGTGTAAATGTCGTCGAGCTCGGCCCACTGTTCGCCGTCGTCTCTGCTGCCGCTCGTGCGGGTGACGTTTACCCTGCTTCCTATCGTCTCGAACTGCGAGAGGTCGAAGTTAAAGGTGCGGTCAGAAGCCTTGGGGTTTATCGCGACTACTACGAGGGTGCCGTCGGCTTCGTTATAGGCGGCTATGGAGTCGTCTCCGGTGCTGATAAGGGTGTATCCCGGGCGGATATAGCGCGTAAACTGACCCATAGTGTAGTATTTCTGAGTGAGGATTATGTCGTCGTTGTCGTGGTCGGCTACGGCAAGGCCCCAATAGCCGGTGTTGAGGTCTATCATACCCGAATCCTGCCGCCCGAGATAGCCCTCGGCGCAGATATGCTTGTCGATAGCCTGCCACATTACCCACGCGGCCGGTGTGAGGGAATTCATATCCGAGATTATCTTTTCGCCGAACCAGATAGCGGCGCCCATTTCTCCGGCGTCTTCGCCCGCGGAGCCGTTGCCGTCCACTTCGCTCATCCAGAGCTTAAAGCCTTCGTCGAGCGAGAGCTGACCGAGCTCCCCTGCCCTCGTGGGGTTATAAGTGTGGGTGTTTATCCTGCCGATAACCTTTTTTGCGGCGTCGGAATAGGACTGATACTCAATTATCTGGAGCTCGGTTGAGGTCTCGTCGCTCGCGGCAACGATAACGTTGTCGAGGTCATACTGCTTGAGCGCCTCGGCGGTGAGCTCGATTATCTTCGACTGTGCCTCGCCGGCGTCGAAGTGGCAGCCCTCCTGCTTATAGCTGTAGGCTCCCCAGAAGTTGGTGTTGGGCTCGTTCATCGGGGAAACGCTCGTTACCGTTATCCCGAGGCGGTTCTGAATGTAATCGGTCACGTGTGCGAGATATTCCGCAAATGCCTCGTAGGAATCCTCCCTGAGATTGTTTTTGTTGGAATCCGTTCCGCCCGACGAGCAGCCGCTGACCGTCATAAAGTAAGGCGGGGAATTCGAGAACACCTCGACTATCGCGCTGTCCCCCGCGGCTTTTACGCAGCGGTCGAGGACGTTGAGCTGGTTGTAGTCGGCGGTATAGTCGTAGTTGCCGTCTTTGTCCATCCAGCCGGGGACCATCGAGTCGGTCCTCGTGATGTGAGTGTGCGAGGGGTCGTCGCCGCCGCCGATGTTATATCTCATAATGTTCATCTTCAGGCCGTCTTCGCCGAAGAAAAGGTCCGCCGCCTGCTGCGCGAGACTGTCGGAATATCCGACTCTGTTGGCCCACCAGCAGAGGCTCGTGCCCCAGCCCTCGAAGACGCCGCCGTTCTGCTTAAAGGCGTTGAGCGGCGAAACCGTGACCGTCGCGTCGATATTTACGCTGTCCGGCGTGACTATGAGCGAAGGGTCGATGTATTCCTCGGTCACTTCGGGAGCAGTGCCCGCATTTTCGGCATTTTCAGCATTTTCCGCCTCGCCGGCGCATCCTGCAAGCATACCCGCCATTGCAATGCCGAGCATAAGTGAAACAACTCTTTTCAAAATTATATTTTTCATTTTCTTTCCGCCTTTCCGGTAGTTGTACGTTTGGATTATGCCAAAATTATAACACCGCCTTTTTTTATTTTCAAGCTTTGTCAAAGGATTTTTGCGGCAAAATAAATTTCGTTATTATCTGTCAATATTATTTAGTTATTTATCATTCAAAGACGGCTGAAAAAGTGGTAGAATAGCAATATCACCTCAAAAAAGGAGACGACTAAAATGAAAAAAGCAATAATCGCGATAGTTGCGGTACTCGCGGCGGCAGCCTGCTTCTTTGCGGGGACGGTAGCGGCTCGGGCAAGCGAGGGCGGAAGCCAAAACGGCGCCGACCAGAAAGAGCCCCCGAAGTCCGGCGCAGCAGCCGCCGAAGACGTTATCACCGAAGAGGAGGAGCCCGTAATGAAACCTCACAACGTATTCTTCTCGCCCAACACCGGCAGCGACGAACGCGGCGACGCCTCGCAGTGGAACCCCGTGAAAACCAAGGAAAAAGCCGAAGAGCTCGCCAAAAACATAACCCTCGCCGAAGACGAGGAGATAGTCCTGCTCGAATATATGATGACCGTTGACGTTAAAACTCAGGCGGCGGCGGGAGTATTCTCCGACGCGGGCGGCGTGAATATGATACCCTTCACCGGCAGTGCCGACGGCTATTACTTCAAGGGCGACATAGTGGGCACCGGCTGCGACACCCAGAAGTACGCCCCCAACGACGGCGGCGTGATGTTCTCGGCAAGGTATATGCTCAAGGGCAAGGATTACACCGGCCAGTCCTGCAGCATATTCATTGAGAACAACGGCCCCGCGCTCGACCTCTGCGTTCCGACTGTCATCACCGACAGCAAGGCCCTCGCCGATTGGCAGGACTACGACCTGCGTGCAATAGTCGTACCCGTGGACGGCGGCGTTTCGGTAAACGTCTACAGGATCCACTGAAAACAGCTCGGATAAAATGAACGGCGCTCCCCGTCTTATAAGACGGGAACGCCGTTTTCTCTCGGGAATCCGCACAAAAGCGGACTCCCGCTTTTTGCTTCACTCCATCTCCATTGTTGGCTTTCTGTCAGATATATAATACCACGTTTGTTCGCGCTTTTGGTGTTCTTAAAAAAGACTTTTTTAAACAATGGAAAAACCGCAGTATATCGGGCAATTACAGCTTGAAGCACTTCTGTATCGCCTTCTGCTCGCCGAGGACGAGGACGGAGCTTTCGGTGTCGAGCAGCGTGTCGGCCGTGACGTTCATATTCAGCTTACCGAGGTCGCGGACGCCGAGAATGTTGATGCCGTATTTCTTGCGGATATCGAGCTGACCTATCGTTTTGTTATACCACTCCTCGGGTATAGCCACTTCAAAGATGGAATAGCCGTCGTCGAGCTCGATGTAGTCTAAGATGTGGTCCGAGGTGCAGCGTATGGCAGTCCAGGCCGCGAGCTGCTTTTCGGGGTATACCACCTCGTCGGCGCCGTTGCGGAGCAAAAACTTCTCCTGAACGCCCCGCGAAGCCCTCGCGATGACCTTTTTCGCACCGAGCTCCTTAAGCAGCGAAGCCGTTTCGAGGGAGCTCTGGAAATTGTCTCCTATCGTAACTATGCAGGCGTCGAAACTTTTTATGCCGAGCGATTCGAGAAAGCTCTTGCTTGTACTGTCGCCTATCTGGGCGTTAGTGACGTATTGAAGAACGGAATTTACCCTCTCTTCGTTTTCGTCCACGGCCATAACCTCGTGGCCGAGCTTGTTGAGCTCTAAAGCGATGTGTTTTCCGAATCTTCCAAGACCTATGAGCAATATAGATTTCATAAAAATTCTCCTATCCTATCGTCAGTTTTTCCTGCGGGAGCCTTGCGGTGTTGCCCTTCGTGCCCGAAAGCGCCGCGAATATAAGGGTGAGACCGCCCACGCGCCCGAGATACATCAAAAGAATGAGTATCGCCCTCGAAAGGTGGCCGAGGCCGGGGGTTATGCCGAGGGTGAGCCCTACCGTTCCGACTGCGGAAGCCGTCTCAAAGAGGCAGGTGAGAAGCGGCAGCTGCTCGACGCGGCTTATGATCAGTCCGCCGCCGATAAACAGCGTGAGATAAAGCGTGAGGATGGTGGAAGCGCTCCTTACGGTATCTTCGTCGGTGCGCCTGCCGAAGAAGTGGGTATGTTCCCTGCGGCGGAACACCGATACCGCCGTCGAAACGAGCACCGCAAGGGTGGTAGTCTTCATTCCGCCGGCAGTGGAACCGGGGGAGCCGCCCACGAGCATAGGTATTATCATCACGGCTATGCCGACTTCGCTGAAGGCGTTGAGGTCGGCGGTGTTAAAGCCTGCCGTCCTTGTGGTCACCGACTGAAACACCGACTGCGCTATCCTCTCGCCGATGGGAAGTCCCGAAAGCTCGCCGAAGAAGAAATACACCGCCGGAAGCAGCACCAAAAGCGCCGAAGTCGTGAATACGACCTTGCTCTGCATACTGTATCTGCGGAAGTGAAATTTATTCGTCCTTATGTCGTCCCAGGTGAGAAATCCTATGCCGCCTATGGTTATGAGCGATATCACCGCTATGTTTATAAGCGGGTCGGCGCTGAAATATGTAAGCGAAGAATACTGATCCTTTACGCCCATAAGGTCGAAGCCCGCATTGCAGAAAGCGGAGATCGAATGAAACAGGCTGTACCATATCCCTTTGAGCAGGCCGAACTCGCGGCAGAACGACGGCGCCATTATGACCGCGCCGGTCAGCTCGAATACTGCGGTAAGCTTTATGATAAAGCCGGTGAGCTTTACGACGTCGCCTATTTTATGGGCCGAGATGGCCTCCTGCATAGTGCTGCGCTGCTTAAGGCTTATTTTTCTGCCCGAAAACGAGGCGAGCGCCACCGCAAAGGTGACAACGCCCATTCCGCCTACCTGAATGAGCATAAGAATTACCGCCTGCCCGAAGCCCGACCAATAGGTGGCCGTATCGCGGACAACGAGGCCGGTAATGCATACGGCGGAGGTAGAGGTGAAAACAGCGTCGGCAAAGCTTGCGCCGCCCTCCCCTCTGGTGGATATGGGCAGCATAAGGAGCAGAGCTCCCAAGAGTATGAAAGCGGCAAAGCCGAGAATTATTATCTGTGACGAAGTCATTTTTCTGAATATCGGCATTTTATCACCGTCCGTTCGCGTAATTATATCTATTATAACCCTTATCTTCGTCAAACGCAAGACAAACGGTAAATTTTTATATTTTTTGCGCCTCGGGACATAAAATTTTTGTCGGCAAATGATATTGCTTTCCTGCAAAAAAAGTAGTAGAATACCGTTGTTTGCGAATACATTATGAGCGGATAAAGAGGTAACGATATGAAAGCTTTATTTTTAAGGCTGAAAGATTTCGTAAAGAAAAACACCGTTATGTTCGCTGCGCTGTGCGCGGCAGCGATAACGAGCATTATAGTCCCGCCGGACAGAGAATACATCGGCTATTTTGACTTTAAAACACTCACCTGTCTTTTCTGCGTTCTCGCGGTGGTGTGCGCCCTCAAAAACGTGAACTTCTTCTATGTCCTCGCCGAAAAGATAGTCGAGCGCTTTAAAAACGCCCGAATATGCATACTTGCGCTTGTTTACATAACCTTCATCGGCTCGATGCTCATAGCCAACGATATGGCGCTCCTTACGTTCCTCCCGCTCGGATATTTTGTTCTCACCGCCTCGCGCAAGCGCAAATATATGGCGTTCACCTTTATTATGCAGAATATAGCCGCCAACCTCGGAGGTATGCTCACGCCGTTCGGCAACCCGCAGAATCTCTATCTTTACACGAAGTTTCAGATACCCGTCGGAGAATTTATGTCGATAATGGCGCCGCCGTTTGCAGTCTCCGTAGCGCTTATAACGCTTTGCTGCATAGTGTTCGTAAAAAACGAGCCTATGCGCTTTGAGGAGGAAAAGCTCACCCTCGAACCAAAGCGCACGGCGCTCTATCTTGTGCTGTTTCTGCTTGCAATAGTTATAGTCTTCCGCGGTATCCCCTACTGGATAGGGTTGATAGTTATCCCCGCGGTGCTGCTCGCTGCCGACCGCAAGGCTCTTAAAATGGTGGACTATCCCCTGCTGCTCACCTTTGTATTCTTCTTTATCTTTGCCGGAAATATGGCAAGGATAGAAGCCGTGCGGAGCTTCTTCTCGTCGCTTTTAGAGCAGAGCACGCTTTTATTCAGCGTAGTATCCTGCCAGTGCATTTCAAACGTTCCCTCGGCGATACTCCTCTCGCAGTTCACCGATAATTATCCCGACCTGCTCGTGGGCGTGAACATAGGCGGCATCGGCACACTTATCGCCTCGCTCGCATCGCTGATAACCTTCCGCGAATACACAAAGCATCACCCGCACCACGCAAAATATTACGTCGAATACTTCTCGGCCTTTAATTTCGGATTCCTGTTTATCCTGCTCGCGTTTATGTTCGCGCTCAAACACTTTATATGACTGCGGAGCCGAGGCAGGAAGCTTCTATCACCCTGTATGCCGGCTTATAGGCAGACTTATATTGCAGGCTGTGCGACACCATAGGATACCCCGCCTTTTTGTATCGCACAAGATATTCCTCAAGCTCTTGCTTTGAAAACCCGAAGCCTATCTCCTCAAAACCGTTCATCATAAGCCCGAGCTTTGCGGCAAAGCTTTCAATATTACCCCTATGGCGTTCCGCCGAGACGACAAAATCGCGGTTGAGCTTTTCAAGGGGATACGCCGACACATCGAGCGCCGCAAGATTGACCCTTATAATGCCGTTGCCGATGTTTTCATAAAGCACGGCGCCCGGGCAGCGTTCTGTCTGCTCAAACTCCCGACGGAGCATTTCAAGGCTCTGCTCGGGGTCTTTTATTATATGACCGCCGCCGAATTCGTTCTGATAGATGAGCTTTACCGCGTCGCAGGGCTCGAGGAGCGGATATTTTTTTGCGTGCTCATTTAAGATTTCTATAAGCTCCATATTTCCGCCTCCTGTAATTTTGACTTAATTTTAACCCCTGCGCGGGGAAATGTCAAGAAATGAGGGATTTATTTGCCTCGCGCGGCTCGGCAAATGGGGAGACCCCGTTTAACAAACTTAAAGACGTGCGCTTGTGTTTTAATCAATTTTGCCTACGAATCGGTAAAATATTTCAATTTCTTGCGTTCCGGTGCCGTCAAGGTCCTTTGTTGCTTCGTGTACGACTATTTTTTCGATGAGCGTGTTGAGCATTTCGGCAGTCAGCTCCGTGGGTTCGGAGTATTGCTTGATTAAAGCTACCCACTTCTCAGCATCGGCAGCAGTCTGCTTTTTAGACGCAAGATCGGCTTTGAGCTTGTCAATTTTTTCGACTAACTCTTGCTGTTCTGCCTGATACTTCTGCGACAACATTTTGAAGTTATACTCACTAATGCGCCTGCTCGACCAATCTTCAGATGGCTTTTGTCAAGGGGTAGAATCAACATTTTAAAAGCATCTGAACTTTCCTACTTTCAGATGCTTTTTTAAAATAAGATGTCCCCTATAATTGTCTCAATATTATCCCAGTTAGCGCAGTGCAACGGGTTAATATACTTATGAGGAATATTATGATATCGGAGCAATACTCGCTTTATGCCAAGCGCAAGCAGATTCAAAAGCAACTCAAGGAGGTCGAAACAGTCAAGGGGAATGTGGATAGGATTCTTGAAAATGAGGAAGAAAGAGAGCTGAAGTCATTTGTGATTTAATAGGTAGTCCCCCAAATCTGTGTAAAGTAGAAATAAGCGATGAAACAGAGATGAAAATATTATGGTTAAGAAAATCTGGGATTAAGTCCAGTCTCCCTGCCAACAGTATAAAATGGAAAAGCTGGGTTGTCAAGGGCGGCGGAGAGCCGCCCTTGACATTTTCGGCTGGCTGTTTTAGTTATTCGGGAATCCGATCTCCGAAAAAGATAGACAGCTGTGCGTAGATAATGCCCCAGTCCTGACGGCGTCCCGTCCATTTAGCGGTTATGTTCATCATCGCAAGATACAGCATCTTGAAGAGGCTGTCATCAGTCGGGAAGACCGACTTTTCCTTGGTCACTTTCCTGAGCTGACGGTTGAATCCTTCAATTGCATTTGTCGTGCAGATAAGCCTGCGAACCTCTTCGGGGAACTTGAAATAGGTGCTTAGATTCGCCCAGTTCTCACGCCAAGACTTTGAAATCTTAGGGTATTTCTTGTCCCACTTCTCCGAGAAGACATCTAATGCATCAAGTGCGGATTGCTCGTCTACAGCGCCGTATACTGCTTTCAGATCTTTCATTAACTCCTTGATATCTTTGTAACTGACGTATTTGCTTGAATTACGGAGCTGATGGATAATGCAGTTCTGTATCTCGGTTCTCGGGAAGACCGCTTCGATCGCGGCGGAGAAACCTGTCAGATTATCCGTACACGCAATGAAGATATCTTCAACCCCTCGGTTGCGAAGACTGTTGAGTACCGTCGCCCAAAACTTGGCGCTTTCGTTCTCGCCTACCCACATGCCGAGGACGTCCTTTTTACCTTCAAGATTTATCCCTATCGCTATGTATACAGCTTTCTTGACAATCTGTCCTTCGCTGCGAACGTGGTAATGGATAGCGTCTAAGAACACCACCGCATAGACGCTCTCAAGCGGTCTTTGCTGCCATTCTTTGGCGATAGGCAGTATCTTATCCGTAATGCGGCTTACGGTAGTATCTGAGACCTCTATGCCGTAGATGTCACGTATATGAGTTTCTATGTCCCCGATAGTCATTCCCTTTGCGTACATAGACAGGATTTTCTTTATGAACGCGGGGTTTTGCCCAAGAGGACGAGCAATCAATCGTACAACAACGCAATTAAAACTCTTTGAGGACAAGCGGTCAGTCATTTATGACCGCGACGTCCGAAAAGCAAGTTTTAATGCTTTGTTTGATTGCAAAGTCCGATTGGTAGCAAAACTAGCTTTCATTGATGTCATTGGCTTATACTTGTCTGGTTCTTCTTAAGTACCTGAGGCTCAAATTCTCCCTTTCGGTCGCGCGGAACAGATACTTCCACATCACCGAAGCTTGTTCTAAGCTTCTTGCTGCTATGACCGTTTCGGCTATTGTCTGTGCTTTTGTTCTTGTAGTCATACCTCGAATAACCGAGTTCGTCCTCAATCTCTGCATCGAGCCCGTTTTCCATGAATTCAGCAATCGTCTCCTTGAAAAGATTTTGGATATCTTCCATGCTGCTGATATTGTTTTCCTGCAACAGTTCTCTGATTTTTGCTCTGCGTGCCTGTTCCTCAGCACTTCGATTTCTTCTGCTCATATTTAAACCTCCGTTGTGATGCCTCTATTTTACATCACTTTTAAGGTTTACATGGAGTGCTGTTTTATTTACTTTCATCTATCCTGACAACATTTAGCCATCAATTTGATTCTTTCTGATTACTTTATTTATAATCTTCTTCCCTTGTTTTACAATCTCCTGTCCCATAAAATCTTTCAGTACAATAAGTGCAAGGAAATATAAACCTACGCTTCCGATTATAGCAACTAACGTTTGCAAAATTAAATTTTCTATGAAATGCATACAAAAGATACACCACGCTGTTATCAGAATACCGCCAATAATATAGTTTCTGATTCTCGGTATGGCATTTATAATTCTTTCGTCAAGCCTGACACAAATAAATACAGCTATCAGCAGTGTTGCCAGTTCGGAAATTATGCTGCCTATTGCGGCGCCGTTTTCAGCAAAAAAAGGAATCAGAATAATGCTTATAATCAAATTGATCACTGCACCGATAACAGTGCAAAGTAAAACTTTCTTTTCTTTTTTATAAAGCACAAGTACATCGTAATACAGTACATTTGCACAAGCATTTATAAGGATTATCGGAGCAAGGATCCTCATAGTAAGTGCAGCAGGTGCAAACGAGTCTTCGGCGATAATTCGGATAATCTGATCAC